>NZ_JANX01000075.1 GCF_000767795.1 Inquilinus limosus MP06
ACCCGCGCCCGGCCGTCGCGCAGCGCCTGCAGCGCCCGGTTGCGCTCGACCTGGCTCAGCTCGCCCGACAGCGCCGCCACGGCGAAGCCGCGCTCGAGCAGGTTGCCCTGAAGGCGGCGGACCGCCTCGCGGGTCGAGCAGAACACGATGGCGCCGCGGGCCTCGAAGAAGCGCAGGATGTTGACGACGGCGCGCTCCGCCTCGTGCGGCGCGACCGGCATGGCCCTGTACTCGATGTCGCGGTGCGGCTCGTCGCGCGACGACATGGCGATGCGCAGGGCATCGTGCTGGAAGCGCCGGGCGAGAGCGATGATCTCCTTCGGCAGCGTGGCCGAGAACAGCAAGGTTCGCCGCTCCGCCGGGGCGGCGTCGAGGATCGCCTCGAGATCCTCGCGGAAGCCGAGATCGAGCATCTCGTCGGCCTCGTCCAGCACCACGGCGTGCAATGCCGAGAGGTCGAGTTGGCCGCGCTCGATATGGTCGCGCAGGCGCCCCGGCGTGCCGACGACGATGTGGCATCCGGCGGCCAGCAGGCGCTGCTCGCGCCGGGCATCCATGCCGCCGACGCAGGCCAGGACGCGGCCGCCGGCCGGCTGGTACAGCCACTCCAGCTCGCGCTGCACCTGCAGCGCCAGCTCGCGGGTCGGCGCGATCACCAGCGCGACCGGGGCCGCGCCCGGACCGAGGCGCTCGGCGTCGCCCAGCAGGGTGCTGCCGAGGGCCAGGCCATAGGCCACGGTCTTCCCCGAGCCGGTCTGGGCCGAGACCAGCAGGTCACGGCCGGCATTGTCGGGTTGCAGCACGGCCGCCTGGACCGGCGTGGGCTCGGCATAGCCGCGCTCGGACAGCGCGCGCAGCAGGCTGGCGGGGGCGGGGGAAAAGGACATGTCGCACAGGACCCTTGTTTCGAGCCGTGGCGGACACTGCTCCTGAGGGGGATTCCGACCTTCCGAAATGCCAAAACGCGGCGCCGCATCGCTGCGGGCCGGTCTAACGGCAGGAGATCGACTGGATCGTCGCGCGCATCGATACCCGAGCCTGGCCCGGCGCACAAGGGCCATGCTCGGCTTGAGAGAGGGCAGGCTCGCCCGGGCGTCGCAGCGCGGAGGATGGAACGGATGCTGAATGCCGGTCCAGATCATGTCGTGGCTTTTCCAACCGGCGCATGCCGATCAGCGTCAGTCCGTTCCCTTCCATCTGCACACGATGCTTGCAAAAGTGAGGCGTTCCCTCTAGGAAAACTGCGGTGTTTGGCTTCGGGGCGTAGCGCAGTCTGGTAGCGCGCCTGCTTTGGGAGCAGGATGTCGGGAGTTCGAATCTCTCCGCCCCGACCATCCCGTCCGAGCCCCCGGCCTACAGCGCTGTTCCCATCGACCGAGCTTGATGGTAGGAGGAGGCTGGGCGGCGGCCGGCGAATCCTCGCGGCCGCGCAGGGATCAGTCAGAGGGTCGGCCGAGGCATGCAGGCGCGCATCTACCGTCGTTCGAAATCCGCGATGCAGAGCGGCCGCGGCAAGGTCCATGACTGGGTCCTGGAATACGAGCCCGCGACGCCGCGCCGGCCGGAGCCGCTGATGGGCTGGGTCGCCTCGGGCGACACGCTGAACCAGGTCCAGCTCACCTTCCCGAGCAAGGAGGAGGCGGTCGCCTTCGCCGAGCGCAAGAGCATCGCCTATTCGGTGCTGCCGGAGCATGAGCGCCGGGTGGTGCCGCGCAACTATGCCGACAATTTCCGCCCGCGGCCGCGCTGAGCGCAGCCGCAGGGACCGGGCGCCAGGCGCCCGGCCGCAACGGCCCCGTAGCTCAGCTGGATAGAGCACCCGCCTTCTAAGCGGACGGTCGCTGGTTCGAGTCCAGCCGGGGTCGCCACTTTTCCAACAGATCGCATTCTAGCTTTCCAACTGCCGACGCTCGCGCCAGGCCTGCAGCATGGCGATGGCGAGGTCGGATTGCTCCTTCGTGGTCGGATTGTAGACGCGCAGGATCCGGACCACCGACTCGATGCTGTGCCCTGTGATCGCGCTGATCAGCTGCGGCGTGCAGCCGGCGAGGGAGAGGCGCACGACCGAGCTGCGGCGCAGGTCGATGAACTGCTTCTCCTTGAACCCCGCCGAGTCGGCGATCTCGCGGAATAGGTGGCTGAAGTTGTCGCCCTTGTAGGGCCGGCCGGTCTCCTCGCTGATCACCATGGCGCGGCCGTCGCGGACCTCGGGATCGTTGGTCATCCGGTACACGCCGTCCGCGTCCCTGGTCATCTCAATGGCATCGCGCAGCTCGGGGAGCGCCTTCACCGAGACGAGCGTCTGGGTCTTGCTCTGATGCACCAGCAGGCGCTCGCCGTCCCAGCGGCCCCAGGTCATTCCGAGGACGTCGCCGCGGCGCTGTCCCATGTCGAAGGCGATCAGCACCGCCAGGGCGATCGACGCGCGGCCCATCTCGATCGCCTTCTTCACCAGCCGCCAGACCTCGTCCTCCGACCAGACGATCTGCCGCGGCGGCGGCTTCAGCAGCTTGAGATTGAAAGCGGGATTGTCCTTTCGCAGCCCGTGCTCCATCGCCTCCGACAGCAGGAACCGGAGCCACTTGATTACGCGGTTGGTCTTGTCCTGGGTGAACCCCTGATCCCGCATGTTCTGGACCAGCTGCCGGATGTGCGGGCGCTGCAGCGTGGATGCTTGCTGCTTTCGGGTCTGAACCAGGAGGCCGGTGTAGTAGTCGAATTCGTCCTTGGTCTTCTTCGGCCGCTGCTTCCAGGCGTCGGTCTTCTTGTGCTCCTGGATCAGCCAGTCGAACGTGCCGCGCGGGGCAGGGGGCGTCTTGCCGCCTGGGTCGGGGCGGCCGGTACGGCGAGCTAGTTTCCGCTCCTGCTGCAGCCGGTCCCAATCGTCATTGAGTGCCTTGACGATCCGCGCGGCCTCAACCTCGTCGGCGCCAAGCGGCTGCGGCAGAAAGCCGGCGGCGCGCATGGACTTCGACGGCTGGAAGAAACAGCGGCCGCCGCGGATCCGCAGATGGCGGACCTCAAATTTCGCCATTCTGCAGCGCGCGCTCGAACTCGGAGGGCTGATTGATGTTGGCCGCGTCGACCAAGCCAGCGCGCATGTCGAGCCAGTGTTCGATGGCCTTGATGTCCCAGCGGCCCAGGAAGAGGGGATCAGCCTCGGGCATGCCCTGGCGCTTCAGTTCCTGCGACCGGCGGCGCATCGTCTCGACGGACATGCCGAGGCGCCAAGCCACCTGTTCTTCGGTCCAGATCCTGGGGACCACGTCCGGACGAGGCTTCCGCCGCTCAGCCATCGTGGCTCTCGTCGCAATCGTTCTCGACGAGGCAATGGTCTGCAATACACCAGCCGTTGCAGTTCGGATCTAACCCGCCATGCCGACACATGCAGTCCGGCGGCCAGCACTCCAGCAGCCGATCGATGTCGATGAAATCATCGTCGTCCATATCGAGCGCCACCAGCTCCGCGGCGCTCACCAACGGCGTTTCACGCGTCAGAGGGGGTGGCATCGTGCGACCCCCTACATCGGCGGCAGGGCGTTGGCGCCCAGCCAGTAGCCCGCCCCGATGCCGAGAACGATGCAGGCGGCGCCGGCGAGAAGGACGATCGTGATGCAATCCATGCAGTGGTGCTCGGGCGCTAGGGGTTAAGAAAGGGGCCGTGGCCTGGGTTCTCCAAGCCACGGGTCTGGTGCCACTGATTAAGAATCAGTTGGCGCTGCGCCGACGCTCGATCGCCTCACCCTCGTCAGAGAATTCGGAGATTAGGTCTTCGGTCACGTATCCATGGCTGTCGCCCAGTTCGGCGAGCCCACGGAATTTCGCGAACACCCCGGCGACGGTGGTGGCCGGGGTGAAGAAGAGGTCCTTGATGGCCTTACGCTCCGCCTTGAGGGCGGCATCGGCTGCACGCTTGAGTGTCTTCATTTTCGTGGGAGCGCCGGACGCCATATGCTCAGCCTTACGCTGGCGGAGTTCGGCCCTCAACAGCTTCAGCTTGTCGAGGGTTTCGGTCTTCTCGCCCACCGCGAAGGCGATGGTCTCGGCCTCTCGTTCCTCGCTGAGCCCGAGATTCCGGATCTCCTTGATGACGGCATCGTAGTGATCAGCCCGCTTTCGTGCCCACTCGTCGATCTCTACCAGCGACCTCGCGAATTTCTTGTGTCCGTCCGTGCATTCGAAGAGGACGACGCGCGGCTCGGGAGCAAACGCCGTGTCCTCAGCGGCTGCTGCGCTCTCATACGCCCTGTGCGCGGCGACGAAGCTATCGTAGGCGATGACGGCCGGGTCGATGTCGGACGGAATGATATCTCGTGGCATATCTGCCTCCTATGGCGAGCCGGTCATGGCTCGTCACGGAATATGCCAAATTGGACTAGACTCGTCAATGTCAAAATTAGGCTCTCAGTCAGCGCGTCCGGCGCAACTGGCCCATTGTGGCTCAGGCCTCGACGCTGCCGGTCGCGCGTGGAGAGTTAAGTGTGAGGTGGTGCGCGGCGCTTGCGATATCGGAGTTCTATGAGAGCCGCCCACTCGACCTGAACCTCGGAAATCTGCGGAAGTGAGTTGCCGTACGTCGTTAAAGAATAAGTGTCAGGTCGGGAGCCGGGCATCAAGGTTCTCACAAACGTCCGGCCATCTCTTAGATGTGTCACGCATTCTGAGCCAATAAGGTCACGGGGATCTGCGGCGCCGCGCCGATATCCAATGATGTCGCGATCATAGTAGCTGGGCGGCATGACATCGCCTTGAACCAGTAGCGCCTCCATTCCCGGCGTCGCTCCTGGCACTTCCACCATTTCCTGCGGCCGGCCCTCCGTCAAAAATCGGATCTCACCCCCTGGAACGAGGTATCCAACTATTGGAATTCTGTGAGGCAGGAGTGGGCGAGTAAGGCTTGCTTCGAAATGTGAATCTTGTTCGGGCTCCGCAAGCAACTCGGCGGCGGACATGCCGAATGCGGCGGCGATTTTGTCAAGGTGCCACTTCTTAGGGTCACGAACGCCTCGCTCAAAACGAGTGATTACTGATTGTGAAAGGCCAGATTCCGCAGCAAGGCGTTGCTGGCTCCAGCCGCGTTCGGCTCGTAGGCGAGCGATTTGCTTCATCAGGTGATTATGCCAGTCCGTCCTCACGAGTGTCGGGCCGTTTTGGGGTTGAAATCAAGTCCAGAACGGCATATATAGAGGGCATGAAGCTCAGAGAATGGCGTCGGCAATGCGGTCTCACGCAGGCCGCGATAGCCTCGATGATAGGCACCAAGCAACCGGCTGTTGCCAAGTACGAGGCCGGACGGCGCATTCCGGCGCCGTCCGTGATGCGCCGGATCGCGTTGATCAGCAACGGCGCCGTTACAGCCATCGACTTCTACCATCTCGACGAAACCAGTGCCCTCCTGATCGAGTCTTGCGGCCCTGTCGATGGGTGCGCCGCATGACGGCGAGCCGCTACAGTGAGCGCTGCGGCGCCTGGGCGCGTGTGGCTCCGAGCTGGCCGGGAATGGCGCTGGCATCTGGCATGCCCGGGTCATCACGCGACCATCAACTCGCGGCTCCATCGCTCCGGCAGCGCGGCCAGGTCGGCGCAAAGGCGCCGCACGGCATCAACGATCTTCGCCATAGCTCGTTCTCCTGTCTGGTTGCCCACCTCGCGCCGGGGCCGGATCCAATCTGTCCGGCCCCGGCCGCACCGAGAGTGCGCCGGGCGCTGGGGAGCCACCCGTCGCGCGCTCTCGATCTCTTTGGCGCCCCGCGCCGGCTGACCTGTTTCGACGTGAGAGGGCGTTCCACCGCCCTCGCTTCCGGCTCCCCTCTGCTTTGTCCTGGTGTTCATGGAGTTCCTCTCGTCTGCGCTTCAATCGATAGCGCAGGAGTTGTCCCGACATGCGGGCGAACCCGTCCCGAGACGCGGGAAGATCCTTCCCGACCGGCCTTCCCATGACCGCAGCTGAATCCTTTGTCGACGAGATGCGCGAACTGGTGCGCCTGGCCGCTTATCCGGGCGAGCCCGGCGAGACGGTCAAGGGGTCCATTCGCCGTGCAGCGCGCCGGCTCCGGATCTCATTCACCCAATGCCGGCGCCTCTGGTACGGCGAGCGCGCCGCGATCCTGGCCCACGAGGTCGAGGAGATCCGCCGCCGCGCCGCTGCGGTTCTTGAGGAGGTCGAGGCCGCGGCTGACCACAAGCTTGAACTGGTCCGCGCGAAGCGGGCCTCCCTTCAACAGCGGGAGCATCAATGCGCCGCATGATGGCCGCCACCATGCAGTGGTTCCACGCAACCATGTCCGATTGGCACTTCGTCCGCGCCGAGCGGTGGGCCGAAAGGGCTCGCCGCTGGCGGAGAGGCCGGCGGTAGCACGCATTCCACCCACGACCTGAACTCAGGACCGCTCCCTTACCAAGGGAGTGCTCCACCGCGGCGTCGCGATGCCGCGACCAACAACACGGAGCGCACATGTTCCCGATCGTCTCAATCGACCCTCGCGAGCCCATCTATGCCAGAGAGCAGAAGCCGCGCCTGCTGGAGTCTGTCCGCAACAAGCGTGCCGGACATCTGACCCCGATCTTGGAAGCCGTCGACAAGGCGGACACACTCTACATGGTGGTCCCGCAGTGCGACGGACCTCTCGCTCCACACGAATTTTCACTGCCGGGCGACCGGTCGTCGATCGTTCTTCTCGGCGACGACTACGACGCCGCATTCGGGCCGAAAGGTTTTCACAAACCCTCCGTTCGAAGCGCCATCAGGTCTGCCGCCGACGTCGTGATCGTCTCATCCGGCAGCGATACGCCGGTCTATGGCCTGGCGGCCGCTATCGCCGTCCTGATGAAGCGGCCAGTCGTCATCATCGAAACACGGCTGGAGCAGGAACAGCCGTGGATCGATTTCGTCCGCTCAGTTGACGTCGCAAAACACATCACCCTCAGTACCGTGTCAGCCATGGGCAACGCGTAGCAACTAGCTCCGCCCCGCCATCAGTCGTCGGCCTGCCTGAAGCAACGGCGCATCCGCCGCGCTTAGCGCCTCGCGAAACCCCAGCGGACAAGAGTTCTCGGTGACCAGCCTGCGCATCGATGCCAACGCCGTTCGCGACGCCATTCCGCTTCCCGATCTGATCGGCCGTTACGTCACGCTCGTTCCGGACGGCCGCGAGTTCAAGGCCTGCTGTCCGTTCCACAAGGAGAAGACGCCCAGCTTTCACGTCGTTCCGGAGAAGGGTTTCTACCACTGCTTCGGCTGCGGCGCGCATGGCGACGGCATCGACTTTGTGATGGAGCAGCACGGCGTCGGCTTTCGCGAGGCGTGCCAGATCATCGCGGGCGACAACGTCGTGCCGGCCACGACGCGCCCGAAGCGCGACACGCCTTCGCGTCCGGATCCTTACGACGCCTATAAGCCGATCATCCCCGTGCCAGCTGACGCCCCAGCCATAGTCGCCGGCTCGCGCACGCCCAAGGTGATCAACATCAAGCGGGAGGACGATCCTGACCGCCGCGAGAAGTCTTATCGCCCATCCCTGGTGCACCCCTACCGCACCGCCGATGGATCGCTCATCGGCTATGTCATCCGTGTCGACATCGACACCGAGCACAAGATCACCCCAGCTATCATGTTCTGCGAGACGCCAGGCGGTGAGCGCCGCTGGTGCCTCCGCAAATTTCCTACGCCGGCCCTCCTCTATGGCCTTGACCGGCTAACCTCGGACAGGACGCGAGTGGTGTGCGAGGGTGAGAAGGCTGCTGACGCGGCCTATCGCATGCTGCCCAACAACCCATGCTTGGCATGGCCATCGGGTTCGAAAGCGTACCCCAGGGCCGACTTCACACCTCTGGCTGGGTCGAAGGTTCTGCTCTGGCCCGATGCCGACACCAACGGCAACGGCGAGGACGCCATGCGGGCTGTCGCGGAGATCCTGTTCGGCCTCGGGTGCGAGGTCGGCATGGTCGACGTCTCCGGCCTGGCCGAGATCAAGAACGGCTTCGACGCTGCCGATCTCCCGGAGGGAACCAACGTCGAGGAGTGGTTGAAGCCGCGCATCGTCGAATACGGCAGGACCGACCCAGGCGAGCATCCGACTCCCGCCAATGACCTTGGCCCGTCAGCGCCCGCAGAGTCGAAACGGCAAAGGCGCTCTCGTGCCCGGAACCAGCCGGCGAACAGCAACTCGCCTGACGGCGGTGGTCGCAGCGGCCGACCGACCATCCAGCTCGCGAACGATTGGGTGCACGAGAACGCGAACCAGACCGAAGACCTTCTGATCAAGGCCGGTCTCCCGATCTTCACACGAGCGGGTCACCTCGTTCGTCCTGTCACCGAACGTGTGCCGGCGGCGGACAACGATACGGTCCTGGTCGGCAAGTTCCGCGCGATGACCAGCCCCGAGCTGATCGACGCGATGGCGGAGGCCATTCGCTTCGAGCGGTACGATGGGCGGTCTGAAGATTGGGTTCCGGCGAAGCCGCCGCAGGACGTCGCCAGCATCCTCATGACCCGCGAAGGCCGGTGGCGGTTCCCCGCGGTCGTCGGCATCGTCACGACCCCGACGCTGCGTCGGGACGGCTCGGTCCTTTCCGAGCCGGGCTACGATCCGATCACGCGCGTCTTCTACGCGCCCGACAGCCGTCTGCGGATGCCGGCGCTGCCCGAGCGTCCGTCGCAAGAGGATGCGGTCGCAGCCCTCGATCTGCTGAAAGACCTTCTGATCGAGTTCCCGTTCGTCTCGCCCGTCGATCGCGCCGTGGCGTTGTCCGGCATCCTGACAGCCGTCTGCCGGCCGGCGATGCCCGTCGCTCCGATGCATGCCATCAAGGCGAGCACTGCCGGCAGCGGCAAGACTTACCTGGTCGATGTCGCCAGCATCACCGCTACCGGCCAGCGGTGCCCCGTGATCACCATGGGAAAGGTGGAGGAGGAGACGGAGAAGCGCCTGGGCGCGCTCCTGATGGCCGGCGTTCCGATCATCTCGCTCGACAACTGCAACGGCGAGATGGGCGGCGACATGCTTTGCCAGATGGTAGAGCGCCCGATGGTCCGCGCCCGCATCCTGGGACGCTCCGAGGCCCCGGAGATCGAGGTCCGGTCGACCTGCTTCGCCACCGGCAACAACCTGCAGCTCCGAGGCGACATGACCCGCCGGGCCGTCGTCTGCAACCTCGATGCCGGCGTCGAGCGACCCGAGCTGCGGACCTTCACGTTCAAGCCGGCAGAGGTCGTCAGCGCGGATCGTGGGAAGTACGTCGCAGCCGCCCTGACAGTCGTCCGCGCCTATCTCGTCGCGGGCCGGCCCGGGAAGCTCCCGGCTATCGGGTCATACGAGGTCTGGTCCGACATGATCCGCTCGGCCCTCGTCTGGCTCGGCGAAGCCGATCCGGTCGCCAGCATGGAGAAGGCACGGGACGAGGATCCGCAGCTCATGGAGATCAAGGAAGTCTTCGGGCAGTGGCGGGACTGCCTTCAGCTCGGAGCGCGGTACACGCCTCGCGCGATCATCCACGAAGCCACGAACGTGTTCAACGAGAGCGGCACGCTGGCGCGTCCCGACTTCAGCGAGGCGATAATGAAGATCGCTGCCAATGGACGCCAGGTTTCATCGAAATCCCTCGGTCGATGGTTGATGCGACATCAGGGTCGTGTCGTCAACGGATTGAAAATCATCAGTTTTCCGGATGAGAAGCACGGCAACAAGTACTCTCTCGTGAGCGTCGAAGATGCTGTGTCGTCATGATCTTCGATGGGGGTTTCTGGGGTTTCTGGGGTTGATCCCATTACCCCGCGCGAAACTGTCAAAGGTCAGTAATGCTTACCTATGACAGTTTAAAGGTAGTGGCTGAAAAAACCCCCAAAAACCCCAGAAACCCCCTCCCGCCATACACAACAGGAGATGCCAGATGACCAACCCTCTAGAGCGGAAGCTGTGGTTCCGGGAATGGATGCCTTACTGCCTGACGAAACTTGACGAGGAGCGGTGCGGCAAGAACGTCTGGCTTCCGCTGAATCGCTATTACAAGCCGCTCGGGCAACCAAGCGATCAGTGGGTCGACTATTCCGGCTTCGCAGCATCAGCGATCAAGTTCGCGCGCGACCCGGCGTCAATCGAGGGCGTGTGGGTCAACGAAGCTAAGTCTCCTTATGGGGCAGAGCGGCATCTGTACCTTTACTCAGACAAGCCGGCGCACCGCTCCGACTATTTCGCTCGTCTCGGGAAGTTGATGACCCATGGGAAGGGCTGGAAGTGAATATCAGATACTGTGACCGGAGATGAAAATGACCCAGAAAGAGCATCGAGCTGCCTATATAGAGGCAATGATCTATCTGTATCAGCGGCGGCTCCACGCCGAGCACATTGAGAGTGAGGCCAACAAGGGGAAGCCAGTTTCGTTTAGTCTCATGACGCTCAGCGAGCTGGAGGCGTACACCGACCCGCCGGACGACCAGAAATCGGAGAGCATGCGGTGGCGAAAGGCCACCCACATGCTCGCAGCGCTGATGCCACTGTTCGCGAAGAATCACGAAGAAGCCCACGACCTCGTGGAGACTATCGCGGATCACTTCCCCGGCAAGGAGGGGCGCGTCAGCCACATGCTCGATCACGCACTGGACGGCGTCGCATTCAGCGACGGCGATCGCTGGTTCGCCTGACGGCATCAGTGGAAGCGAGAGAGAGCGGATTGACGATGCCGAAAAAGCGCAGTCGGGCAGGGCGCCCAAGGAAGATCGGGGCTCAGCGATACGCGAGCGGTCGGGTGAAGCCCGAAAGCACGCTACCGCCTCCCGAGGTGGTCGCGCGCCGCGGGACGGCTTGGCAGGACCAGGATGCCGGCGACATCTTCGGCATCATGCAGGCCCGCGGGCTCATCTCGCCGGATCTGAAGATCGCCGGGCAGAGCTACGCGGGACTCGTCCACCGCTACGAGCGGCTGATCGGCGCTCCGATCTGCGCGACCCAGCAGGAGGAGGGTGGGCGTGGAACCGCTCCGGAGGATCCTGTCGGCTACGCCAGGAGCCGCGCGCGTATGCTCGCGTCCCTGGCTGTCCTCCGTCGCCTGGACCATCGTTGCCTGGTCGCGATGGCTCGGGCCGTGGCCGCAGTCACGCATGAGCAGATCGCTGATACTCTGCAGTGGGCCGCCTGGATTGCGCCGGCGCTGCAGGCGCTGCACGAGGCTGCGGACGAGATTCGGGCTGCGGGGCGGACCGCAGCGGGTGCGATGATGGAGGCGGCGTAGCGCCTCAAGTGAGGCTTGTAATCTCGTTCGAGATATGGTCTATTGTCGAAATGCAGGGTGCCGTGTTGTGCCCGAAGAGAGCCCGCCCCGGGAAGCCGAGGCGGGCTTTTCGCATCTACCCGGCCAACCAAGCGGTGAAGCTCAGAGGGGACCATCCGCCGGACGGTGTGGACGGACGCGACGGCCTGGATGGGGTGGAGGGACGGGAAGGTCTCGCCGGCCTCGACGCCCGGCTAGCGCGTGACGGAGTCGAGGGCACTGAGGTGCCGATAGGCGGATGTCCGGACGAGAACGTCACTGGGCGACCTCGCCTGTCCCGAGCTGTCGTATGCTCGATGCTCCCAAGCCAATCCCCAGTGGCGGCAGACCAAGCATTCCCGTTCGATATGAACGCGACGTAGTTCATATCGGTATCGAAAATGTATCGGCCCGGGTCCACCCAGCCCACCAGAACACAATCCTTTGAGAATAAAGGTTCCATCAACACCCCCCTATTTGCATTTGTCGAGACAGAAATGCTGAACCAGATCGTGCCTGGACCGGATCGTTTTGAGCTACGGCGCGGTCCAAATGGCGTTTATCTCGTTGATGGGCGGGTGATCCCAGTTTGTGACGATCGCGCCGAGATAATCCGCAGCATTGATCACCGCGAGCTTGTCATTGGCGTCCATGACCGCAAGGACATGGGCATAGGCGTTCTGGGGATCGACGCCCGAATGGACGTAAAAAAGTGACAATTGGAATTGCCAGTTCGGCCCAAGCTCCCGGATTCGATTGCGAACAGCGTCGTAATTCTGTCCTGGGGAAAGTAAGTCGTACGCGATGAATAAATTGTAGGCCATGGTAAATCCTACCGTTCAAAAAATGGCGATTGAAACGAGCCATCCTATCATGAATCCGGCATCGAGTCCGCGGCACGGGTGAAGCACCCTTCTGTGGAGGCAGCTGTGGCCTACCAGACGATCGACACGCCCCCGCCGGCCGCCACCCGCGTTCTGTTCTACGGCGACGCCTTGGCCGGCGGGAAAGACAATGAGATCGGCTTCCGGATCGAGAGCACCCGCGAATGGTGGGAGCGCATCTCGCCCACCGTCATGGAGCTGAGGACCGAGACAACGTCGACCTGGAGCGTGCAGACGATCCGGCCGACGCACTGGCGCTATCTCGACGCGCCTGACCCGTAAACTTCCCAACCCATCAACCGGTTAGGAACTGATATGCCCGCCAGGAAGAACCCCGGCGGGGGCGTTAAGCAGGACAAGATCTGGCGCGATGCGATCCATCGCGCGGTGAAGCGACGGATGGGCGGCGAGGGGAACCCGCAGGCTCTGGACCAGCTGGCCGACCAGCTCGTTGCTGCGGGTCTGGGTGGCGACGTCTCCGCGCTCAAGGAAATCGGCGATCGCCTGGACGGCAAGCCCAAGCAGCAGGTCGAGCACAGCGGCGAGGATGGCGGCCCGCTGCGCGTTGAGGTGATCCGCTTCAGTGCCGGCGATTAGGATCCCGAACGGCTGGTCGCCGCGCTGGTATCAGCGGCCGTCCTGGGATGCATGGGAGCAGGGCTGCAAGCGTGAGCTGCTGATCTGGCACCGCCGCGCCGGCAAGGACGACGTGGCGCTGCACAAGGCCGCCGTGGCCGCGCATCTGCGGCCGGCGACGTACTGGCACATGCTGCCGGAGTATGCCCAGGCTCGGAAGGCGATCTGGGCAGCGGTCAACCCGCACACCGGGCGGCGGCGGATCGACGAAGCATTCCCGCTGGAGCTGCGGGCGAACACCAACGAGCAGGAGATGTTCATCCGGTTCAAGACCGGGGCCACCTGGCAGGTGGTCGGGTCGGATCGGTACAACAGCCTGGTCGGCACGCCGCCGGCCGGCGTGGTGCTGTCGGAATGGGCGCTGGCCAATCCAAGCGCATGGGCATACCTCGCGCCGATCCTGGCCGAGAATGGCGGTTGGGCGACGTTCATCACGACGCCGCGCGGCCGGAACCACGTGAAGACGATGCTGGACATGGCGCGCAACGACCCGCGCTGGTTCACCGAGGTCCTCACGGTCGAAGACACGAAGGCCATCTCGCTTGAGACGGTCGAAGAGCAGCGGAAGGATTACCACTCGCTCTACGGCGCCGATGCCGGTGATGCACTGATCGAGCAGGAGTACTGGTGCAGCTTCGAGGCGGCGATCCTCGGTGCCTATTGGGGCAAGGAGATGATCGCGGCCGAGCGCGCGGGCCGCATCACCGATGTGCCGCTGGACGAGGCCGTCAAGGTCGACACGGTCTGGGATCTGGGCATCGACGACAGCATGGCGCTCTGGTTCTTCCAGATCTGCGGTGCTGAGATCCACCTGATCGACTACCACGAGGCCAGCGGTCACGGCTTCGAGCACTACGCCCATGTCAAGCGAGACAAGGGGTACGACTACGGCATGGATTGGGTGCCGCACGACGCCCGAGTGCGGGAGCTGGGCACGGGCCGGACGCGGATCGAGACGATGAAGCTGATGGGGTTCAACCCGCGCCTGGTGCCCGATCACAAGGTCATGGACGGCATCAACGCGGCGCGCCAGACGCTGCCGCGGTGCTGGTTCGACGCGGTGAAATGCGAGCGCGGCATCGAGTGCCTGCGGCAATACCGGGCCGAGTGGGACGACGACAAGAAGGTGTTCAAGGAGCGCCCGCTGCACGATTGGGCGAGCCATGGCGCGGACGCCTTTCGCTACCTGTCGATGGCCTGGCGCGAGATGCGGCCGACGCCGGCCCCTCCGCCTGCGCCGCCCATGCGCGGCATTCGAGAGATGACCTTCGCCGAGGCGCTGAAGCGCGTCCAGCGGCCGAAGCGGACGAGGATCTGACATGGCGGATGCGACGGCGCGGCAGGACGTGGAGAAGGCCGCCGCGCCGGACAGCACGGTCGCGCGCTGGGTCCGGGAGATCGACGCCTACGACAAGGCCATGGAGGGCTGGACCCAGCGCGGCAAGGAGATCACCAAGCGTTACGCCGACCAGAGTAACGAGGGCAGCGACCAGCCACGCGAGGCGCGCAGGTTCGCCATCCTCTGGTCGAACGTCGAGACGATCCGCCCGGCGCTCTATGCCCGCACGCCACAGGCCACGGCGAGCCGGCGCTACAAGGATAACGACCCCGTCGCAAAGCAGGCGTCGGAGATCCTGGAGCGGGCGCTGAACTACTCGCTCGACGCCAACGACTTCGACGGCACGCTGCAGGACGATGTGCAGGATCTGCTGCTGCCGGGCCGCGGCCAGGTGTGGGTGCGGTACGACCCGTCGATGAAGATGGTCACGCCGCTGCCGGATCCGCTCACCGGCGAGCAGCCCGAGCCGTTTGAGCAGCTCGACTATGAGCGCGTTCTGGCCGAGTACGTCGACTGGCGCGACTTCGGCCATACCGTGGCGCGGACCTGGCGCGAGGTGTGGGCGGTGTGGCGGCGCTCCTATCTGACGAAGGAGCAGCTGCAGAAGCGGTTCCCGAAAACGTGGTCGAAGATCCCGCTGAACCACAAGCCGGTGTCCGAGGGACAGCAGGGGTCGACCGATGCCCCGTCCGTGACGGACAAGGCCGAGGTGTTCGAGATCTGGTCGAAGCGCGACCGGAAGGTGTTCTTCATCGTGAAGGGGATGGCCGAGCCGGCCGGCGTCGAAGACCCGTTCCTGCACTTCGATGGCTTCTTCCCGTGCCCGCGGCCGATCTACTCCTCGCGCACGACGAAGAGTCTGATCCCGACGCCGGACTACGTCTACTACCAGGACCAGGCAGAGGAGATCGACAAGCTCACCGAGCGGATCGGCAAGCTCGGCGATGCGCTGAAGCTGGCCGGCGTCTACCCGGCGGACGAGAAGTCGAACAACGGCATCGAACGGCTGCTCGATCCGACCACCGACAACATGCTGATCCCGATCGACAGCTGGGCGGCGTTTGCCGAGCGCGGCGGCATCAAGGGTGTGATCGAATGGCTGCCGATCGACATGGTCGTGCAGGTGCTGCAGGGCTGCATCGAGGCCCGCAAGCAGCTGATCGAGGACGTCTACCAGATCACCGGCATCAGCGACATTCTGCGGGGCGTGACCGAGGCCAGCGAGACGGCCACGGCGCAGAACATCAAGAGCCAGTGGGGCAGCCTCCGCATCCGCGACCGGCAGAAGGAGGTCGCCCGCTTCGCTCGGGACACGATCCGGCTGATGGGCGAGGTGATCGCCGAGGTGTTCCAGCCCGAGACGCTGCAGCAGATGACCGGCATGCAGGTGTCCGACGAAGTGATGGCTCTCCTGCGCAACAACATGGTCCGCTGCTTCCGCATCGACATCGAGACGGACAGCACCATCGAGCCGAACGAGGAAGAGCAGAAGAAGAGCGCGACCGAGTTCATCGGCATGGTGGGCCAGTTCCTGCAGCAGGCGCTTCCGGCGGTCCAGGCCGCGCCGCAGCTCATGCCGATGCTCGGCGAGATGCTGATGTTCGGCGTCCGAAACTTCCGGGCCGGCCGCAGCCTTGAGGACGTGATCGAGAAGACGATGGGCGAGATGGCGCAGCAGGTCATGCAGCCGAAGCCGCCGCCGCCTGATCCGAACATGGTGAAGGTGCAGGGCCAGCTTGAAGCCGACAAGGCGCGCATGGGCATGGAGCAGCAGATGCAGGCCCATGAGATGCAGCTGAAGGAACAAGCACAGAACCACGACATGGCGCTGAAGGAGCGTCAGACGATGCTGAACGCAGCGATCAAGGCCGCTCAGCCGGCGCCGCAGCCGGCCGGGCCGAGAGGGCCTGTGCAGTGAGCCGCCGCCTGATCTGGCACCCCGTCCGCCGGGAGTGGGTCGAGCCGCATGAGCGCCTAGTGCGCAATGTGCGCTTCGGCCGCGCGCCGATGGTCATCAGCGGCCATCTCGACGACGTGCTGAACCACGCGGACGGGAAGCGCTACAGCGACAAGCGGGCCTATGAGCGGGCCGTGCGGGCCGCCGGGTGCGAAATCGTCGGCAACGAGCATCTGCCCGACACGAAGCCGGCGGAGATGCCGCCGGTCGAGCCCGACATCGTGCGAGCGCTTGAGGAATTGGGCGCCTGAGCCCGACTAGCGGCGCGGACATCAACCGCGGCCGCGCAACCAGGACGAATGACCGACCTGACCAACGGCGCCGCTGACGCGGCTGTCGCCGACGATCTGCATGCCGACCTGGCCGCTGCGTTCGACACGCCGGCCGATGCTGGCGCCACCGCTGACGCTGGCCAGCCCGACGCCGGGACACAGCCGGCGCCCCAGGACGGCCCGGCACGCGACGAGCAGGGGCGATTCACGCCGAAGCCGGCGGATGCCACC
>NZ_JANX01000076.1 GCF_000767795.1 Inquilinus limosus MP06
ACCGCGCCGCCCCGCTCCGAGATCACCCGCAGCCGGTAGGGCGGCGGCGCGCGGTCCCGCGACGCAGTGTCGAAGGCCGCCAGCGGCCCCGTCAGGTCGAGAATGTTGAAGCCGGGGAAGACCAGGAAGCCGATCGCGCGGGTCATGGCTGTAAACGAGGGAACAATGTCGTTTCAGACATCACCCTGCGTCGCGATACTGAGGGCTGTCAATCCCGTCCGGAGGCCGCCATGGACACCGTCATCGTCTTCCCGATCTATCCCGGGGTCACCCATCTCGATTTCACCGGCCCGCACCAGGTGCTGGCGCGGCTGCCCGGCGCCCGGACCGTCGTCGCCTCGTTGGGCAGCGAGCCGGTGACGGTCGACGGGCTGACCTTCTCCGGCCTTGCCCGGCTGGAGGAGATCGAGCGCTGCGACGTGCTATGCGTCCCCGGCGGCTTCGGCTGCGTCGACATCATGCGCAGCGACGCGTTTCTCGGCGAGATCCGCCGGCTCGCCGCTGCGGCTCGCTATGTCACCTCGGTCTGCACCGGGTCGCTGATCCTGGCCGCCGCAGGGCTGCTGGAGGGCAAGCGGGCGGCCAGTCACTGGGCCTGGCGCGACCAGCTGGCCCTGTTCGGCGCCATCCCCGATGCCGGCCGCGTGGTCCGCGACGGCAATGTGTTCACCGGCGGCGGCGTGACGGCCGGCATCGACTTCGCCCTGACCCTCGCGGCCGAGCTGGCGGATGAGGCGACGGCGCAGGCGATCCAGCTGTCGCTCGAATACGCCCCGGCGCCGCCCTATGACTCCGGCCGGCCCGAGACCGCGGCGCCGGAGATCGTCGAGCTGGTGACGGCCCGCAACCGCGCCCGGATGCCGGACCGGCAGGCGATCGTCGAGCAGGTGGCCCGGGACCGTCGCCGGGCTTCTTAGCCAGGCCGCCGTCCGGATGTCTCCTGCGCCTGGCCGATCCTGGCCAGGCGCAGCAATTCAGGCAGCGCCGTCCTGACCTCGGCGATCAGGGCGGCGTTCTCGTCCCATTTCTGGTCGGGAGGATCGACGTAGCGTGGCTGCTGCAGAAGGCACGCCGCCACCACGTCATCGAGAGGCCATGTCCCGTCTCGCATGGACCCGTCTTCTCCGCTGTCGGGCCGGATCGAGACGGCGATCGCGCTCATCGCATGATCGTCGTCGAGGTGCCGCACAAACCAGGGACCAGGCGACGCCGCCCGGTCGAGTTCCACCAGCCTGTCCAGATCGATGCCGGTCATGGCGCCTCTTCTCCGACGTGACATGCAGGAGCTTCAGCCTCCATGGCCCCAGGCCGGACCGCAAGAGAGGTTCCGCGGCGAGACGTTGGGTTCGCAACGCGAACCCAGCCTACGCGTTCGCGCCGACCCGGGCCTCAGCCGCTGTCCGGTCCCAGCGGCCTGGAACGCGCGGGCCATCGTCATGCCGAGCTCGATCAGGCCGGACAGGATCGCGTCGTCGGCCTCGTCCGGATCCGGCGGGGCAGCGATCTCAGTCTCAGTCCTGGTGATCTCGGCCATCCGCTAATGAGAACATATCAGGAACATAAAGTCAAGAAGCTTCTGTCCCGTCACGGCAGGGAGGTGAAGCGGACGAAGCCGTCCGGGGGCCGGTTGCGATGACGGTGCCTGGAAGTCTGACGGTTCTGCAGGCGGGAGAGGCAACGCGAACACACTCGACATCGCATCGCTTGCAGCCGAGTGGCCCGTTGTCCTCCCAAGGACGCGTTGCCGGATGGCCGGCCAGCGGCTAGCGTCCGCGCATGACCTCCGACGCCCTGCCGCGCACCCGCCTGCATGCCGATGCCCCCCTCGGGGAGGGGCGGGCCGTGGCCTTGTCCGAACCCCAGGCGCATCACCTGCGCGGCGTGCTGCGGCTGGCGCCCGGCGCGGGACTGCGCCTGTTCAACCCGCGCGACGGTGAGTGGCTGGCGCGGCTCGACACGCTGACCAAGGCCGGCGGCTCGGCCCTGGCGGAACGGCAACTGCGCCCGCCGGCTCCCGCGCCGGACCTCTGGCTCTGCTTCGCCCCGGTGAAGAAGGACGCGATCGACGCGGTGGTGGAGAAGGGGACAGAGCTCGGCGCCGCCGTGCTGCAGCCGGTCTTCACCCGCTTCACCGACGTGCAGCGCGTCAATCTCGACCGGCTGCGCGCCCATGCCGTGGCCGCGGCCGAGCAATGCGAGCGGCTGGACGTGCCGGAGGTGCGCGACCCGGTCGGCCTCGATGCCCTGCTGGCCGGCTGGCCGGCGGGGCGGATCCTGCTGGTCTGCGCCGAGGCCGGGGAGGCCCGGCCCTGGCCGAGGTCGCGGCGGAGGCGGCCGGCCCCGCCGCCCTCCTGATCGGCCCGGAAGGCGGCTTCGCGGCGGCGGAGCTGGCGGCCTTGCAACGTCACGAATTTGTTCGACCGGTCGGCCTCGGCCCTCGTATCCTGCGCGCCGACACGGCGGCCATCGCCGCGCTCGCGGTCTGGCAATCCCTGGCCGGCGACGGGCGCGGCCGGCCGCCGCATCGCGTCTGATACCCACCTTCCGACACCCGAGTACCCGCCCATGTCCGGTCCCCAGAGCGCCAGCGCCGCACCGATCGAGAGCAAGGCGCAGCTCGTCGACTATCTCGCCGCCGGGTCGAAGCCGCCCGAGGACTGGCGCATCGGCACCGAGCACGAGAAGTTCGCCTTCCGCCTGTCGGACCTGAAGCCGCTGCCCTTTGACGGGCCGGACGGCATCCGCGCCGTGCTCGAGGGCCTGGCCGGCTGCGGCTGGGAGCGGGTGGAGGAGAACGGCAACCTGATCGCTCTGGCCCGCGGCAAGGCGTCGGTGACGCTGGAGCCGGGCGGCCAGGTCGAGCTGTCGGGCGCGCCGCTGCGCAGCATCCACGACACCTGCGCCGAGGTGGCGGACCACCTGGCGCTGGTGAAGAAGGTCGGGGAGCAGCTCGGCATCGGCATGATCGGCCTCGGCTTCCAGCCGAAATGGCGGCGCGAGGACATCCCCTGGATGCCCAAGGGCCGCTACAAGATCATGCGCGACTACATGCCGAAGCGCGGCTCGCTCGGCCTCGACATGATGACCCGCACCTGCACGGTGCAGGTCAATCTCGACTTCGCCTCCGAAGCCGACATGGTGAAGAAGTTCCGGGCCAGCCTGGCGCTGCAGCCGATTGCCACGGCGCTGTTCGCCAACTCGCCCTTCACCGAGGGCAGGCCGAACGGCTTCCAGAGCCTGCGCAGCCATATCTGGACCGACACCGACCCCGACCGCACCGGCGACCTGCCCTTCGTGTTCGAGGACGGCTTCGGCTTCGAACGCTATGTCGACTACCTGCTCGACGTGCCGATGTACTTCGTCTACCGCGACGGCCGCTACATCGACGCCGCCGGCCACAGCTTCCGCGACTTCCTCAAAGGCAAGCTGGCGGTCCATCCGGGGCAGCTGCCGACGCTGAACGACTGGGCCGACCACCTGACCACCGCCTTCCCCGAGGTGCGGCTGAAGAAGTATCTGGAGATGCGCGGCGCCGACGGCGGGCCGTGGTCGCGCCTCTGCGCCCTGCCGGCGCTCTGGGTCGGTCTGCTCTATGACGATACGGCGCTGGACGCCGCCTGGGATCTGGTCAAGGACTGGACCACGGAAGAACGGGCGGCGCTGCGTCGCGATGTGCCGCGCCTCGGCCTGGCCACCCCGTTCCGCGGCGGCACGGTGCGCGACGTGGCGCTGAGGGTGCTGGCGATCGCCCGCCAGGGCCTCGCTGCCCGGGCCCGCACGGACGCGATCGGCGGCACCGAGGAGGGCTTCCTCAACGATCTGCAGCGCATCGCCGATAGCGGCGAGACCCAGGCGTCGGAGATGCTGCGCCGCTACGAGACCGAATGGGGCGGCTCGGTCGATCCGGTTTTCACCGCCTACGCCTATTGATCCGGCAAGCTTTGCTGGAATTTTAGGCACCCTTCTCAGGGCTGCGCCGAATTTTGCTTGCGGGCAATGGCACATCCCTTGCTTGATGGTTTCGTCGAGCAGGGACGTGCCGGAGGGATGGTGCAGGCATTCGACGAGATGGGCAGCGGACCGGTCCGGTCCCCCTATGCGGCCCTGGCGGATTGGCTGGCGGCGACGCCGGCCTCGGTCTTCGATCTCAAGCGCCGGGAGGCGGCGGCGCTGTTCCGCCGCATAGGCATCACCTTCGCGGTCTATGGCGAGGGCGGCGACCCCGAGCGGCTGATCCCCTTCGACATCATGCCCCGGGTGCTCGACGCCGCCGAGTGGCGGCATCTCGAGCAGGGGCTGGTGCAGCGGGTCAGGGCGCTCAACGCCTTCCTGCACGACGTCTATCACGGCCAGGAGATCCTGCGCGCCGGCCAGGTGCCGGAGCGGCTGGTGCTGCACAACCCTGGCTACCTGCCGGAGATGCAGGGGCTGGATCCGCCCGGCGGCATCTACACCCACATCGCCGGCATCGACATCGTCCGGGTCGGCCCGAACGACTTCTATGTGCTGGAGGACAACGCCCGCACCCCGTCCGGCGTCTCCTACATGCTGGAAGGCCGTGAGATGATGATGCGGCTGTTCCCGGACCTGTTCGCCCGGCACAGCGTGGCGCCGGTCGAGCACTACCCGCAGGAGCTGCTGGCGACGCTGACATCGGTGGCACCGCGCAACTGCGAGGGCGAGCCGACGGTCGCCCTGCTGACCCCCGGCATCTACAACAGCGCCTATTTCGAGCACAGCTTCCTGGCCGACCGCATGGGCATCGAGCTGGTCGAGGGGCCGGACCTGTTCGTGCGCGACGCCGTGGTCTACATGCGCACCACCCGCGGGCCGAAGCGGGTCGACGTGATCTACCGCCGGATCGACGACGACTTCATCGACCCGCTGGCGTTCAACCCGGACTCGGTGCTCGGCGTCCCCGGCCTGTACCACGCCTACCGCGCCGGCAACGTGGCCCTGGCCAACGCCATGGGCACCGGCATCGCCGACAACAAGGCGATGTACATCCATGTCCCGGCGATGATCCGGTTCTATCTGGGCGAGGAGCCGATCCTGAAGAACGTCCCGACCTGGGACTGCTCGAAGCCCGACGAATGCGCCCATGTCCTGGCCAACCTGGAGGAGCTGGTGGTCAAGGAGGTGGCGGGGTCGGGCGGCTACGGCATGCTGGTCGGGCCGACCGCCAGCCGGGCCGAGCGCGAGGCCTATGCCGAGCGAGTCAAGGCGCAGCCCGACCTGTTCATCGCCCAGCCGACCCTGGCGCTGTCGACCTGCCCGACCTTCGTCGACCAGGGCGTGGCGCCGCGCCATGTCGACCTCCGCCCCTTCGTCCTGACCGGCCGGGACCAGGTCCGGATCGTGCCGGGCGGGCTGACCCGGGTGGCGCTGCGCGAAGGCTCATTGGTGGTGAACTCCAGCCAAGGAGGCGGCACCAAGGACACCTGGGTGCTGACGGCATGAGAAATTCGTCCCGGCGGCCGTCTGACGCGGTTTTCTGCGCTTCCGGTGCTCACGGACCTTCATGTCCGCTGCGCTCCGGTTCTCGCAAACCACGCCAGCCGACTTACCGGACCGAATTTCGCTCCATCTCCGAAGACATGAAGGCAGGACGATCGGGATGCTGAGCCGCACCGCCGACAGCCTCTACTGGCTCGGCCGCTACATCGAGCGCGCCGAGAACCTGGCCCGGATCCTGGAGGTGGCCGACCGCATGGCGCTGACGCCGAACAGCGGCGGCGCGCGGCAGGACGAGTGGCATTCCGCCGTGGTCATCTCCGGCTGCCAGGAGGGCTTCTACAAGACGCATGAGCGGGCGACGCCGGCCACCGTGGTCGACTACATCGCCCGCAGTCCCGACAACCCGACCAGCATCCGCTCCTGCCTGCAGCGGGCGCGGACCAACGGGCGGGCGGTGCGCGCGGCGCTGACCCGGCCGATGTGGGAGACGCTGAACGCCACCTGGCTGGACCTCGATTCCCGCGAGGGGCGGATCGCCGGCGGCGACCTGCGCGACCTGCTGGAATGGGTGAAGGAGCGGGCGCTGCTGTTCCATGGTGCGGTCGTCGACACCATGCTGCGCGACGACGCCCACATCTTCCTGCAGCTCGGCACCATGCTGGAGCGGGCCGACAACACCGCCCGGCTGCTCGACGTGAAGTACCATGTGCTGCTGCCGGCGAATGAGGAGGTCGGCGGCGGCCTCGACTTCTATCAATGGGCGGCGATCCTGCGCGGCGCCTCGGCGCTCGGCAGCTACTCCTACCTCTACCGCGACGGCATCAAGCCCTGGCAGGTGGCGGAGCTGCTGATCCTGCGGCCGGAGATGCCGCGGTCGCTGGCCGGCTGCCTCGGCGAGATGGTCGAGCTGCTGGGCGAACTGGCCGATCTCTACGGCCGCAAGCACGAGTGCCAGCGGCTGGCCGGGGAGATGCATTCGCGCTTGCGCTACGGCCGGATCGACACGATCTTCTCGACCGGATTGCACGAATACCTGACCGCGTTCATCCAGCAGAACAACATCCTCGGCCTCGAGGTCAGCAAGGCCTATCTGATCTGATCTACCAGCCCGGCCCATGCGCCTCCTGATCCGCCACGAGACCCGCTACCGCTACGACAGCCCGGTCAGCCGCACCCTGCAGACGCTGCGCCTGACGCCCCGGTCGCATGACGGGCAGGAGGTGCTGCGCTGGCGTGTGGTGCCGCCGGCCGGGGCGGCTCTCGCGACCGGCGAGGACGGCTACGGCAACATCGTCGACATGCTGTCGCTGGAGCGGCCGCACGACGCCCTGACCCTGCTGGTCGAGGGCGAGGTCGAGACCCGCGACACCCATGGCGTCGTCACCGGAACGCAGGAGCGGTTCCCGGCCGCCTTCTACCTGCGCCCCTCGCCGCTGGCCGCCACGGACGCGGCGCTGGTCGCGCTGGCGGAGGAGGCGGCCGCCGGCGGCGCGAGCCGCTGGCTCTGGCCCATGCCCTGATGCTGGCGGTGCATGGCCGCATCGCCTTCCAGCCCGGCCTGACCCACGCCGCCACCACCGCGGCCGAGGCGCTGGCGGCCGGCACCGGCGTCTGCCAGGACCACACCCATGTGTTCCTGGCCTGCGCCCGCCATCTCGGCCTGCCGGCGCGCTATGTCTCGGGCTATCTGCTGATGGCCGACGGCAGCGTCGAGCAGGCGGCGGGCCACGCCTGGGCCGAAGCCTTCATCGACGGGCTCGGCTGGGTCGGTTTCGACGCCGCCAACGGAATCTGCCCGACCGAGCATTATGTCCGCGTCGCCATCGGCCTCGACTACCGCGACGCCGCGCCGGTCCGCGGCCTGCGCCAGGGCGGCGGTGCCGAGGCGCTGGAGGTCGTGATCCGTGTCGGTGAGCTGCAAACCCAGGCCCAGACCCAGGCGCAGGCCTGATCCTTGACGATGAGCCCGGACCGCTTCGCATGACCTACTGCCTCGGCCTGCTGCTCGAAGAGGGGCTGGTGATGATCGCCGATACCCGCACCAATGCCGGCGTCGACAACATCTCGACCTTCCGCAAGATGCATATCTGGGAGCGGCCGGGCGACCGGGTGATGGTGCTGCTCACCGCCGGCAATCTCGCCGTCACCCAGTCCGTGGTCGCCCTGCTGTCCGAGGCGGTCGACGCCGGCGACGGGCGCGAGAGCCTGGCCACGGCGCCGTCGATGTTCCGCTGCGCCGAGCTGGTGGGCGAGGCGGTGCGCGCGGTCTGGAACCGCGACGGCCCGGCGATGGAGCAGCATGCCGGCGGCTTCAACGCCTCCTTCCTACTCGGCGGCCAGATCGCCGGGCGCCGCTGCCGCCTGTTCGAGATCTACCAGGCCGGCAACTTCATCGAGGCCACGGCCGACACGCCCTATTTGCAGATCGGCGAGCACAAATACGGCAAGCCGATTCTCGACCGCGCCGCGCGATTCGAGACGCCGCTGACCGACGGTCTCAAGCTCGGCCTGGTGTCGATGGATTCGACGCTGCGCAGCAACCTGTCGGTCGGGCTGCCGATCGACATCGCGCTGTATCGCCGCGACGCGCTGGAGCTGGCCCTGCGCAAGCGGGTCGGCGAGGACGACCCCTACTTCTCCGGCCTGCGCCAGCGCTGGTCCGATGCCCTGCGGCAGGCCTATCAGGCCATTCCCAACCCGGATTGGGCGTAACCGAACGAATCGAGGCGGGAACTATTTAGCAGGTTTCAAGGTTGAAATTGATGGGAGCCTGAACCACCCTTCCGGTGTTGTATCGGGGTAATGCCGCGTCTGCGGCCCGACCGATAATGATAAAAGAGGAGTTTAGTGCCATGCGCATCGCGCTTCGTAGAACCGCCCTGCTTTCCGGTTTCGCTGCGCTCCTGGCGCTTGGCGCCTGCGCCCAGCCGCGGGAGCCTGCGGCCGTGGCGGGCGGCACTCCGGCGGCGCCGTCGGCGCTGCCCGCCAATGTGGCGCCGGGCTCGACCCTCGAAAGCGCGACCACCGAGGTTGGGCCGAACGGGCAACTCGTCAACCGCTATGTCTATCGCGCGCCGAACCAGCTCATCACCAATGGCCCGCAGTGCACCAAGGGCGACCCGCAGTGCCCGTGATCGGTCCGGCGCTCTGAAAGCGGTTGGAAGGGGAAAAGGGGGCTTCGGCCCCCTTTCTTGTCGGACATGACGCGACGACCTTCCGGCAATAATCTTTCTGCCCTTGCCCGGCCTCATTCATCCCGGCATGGTGCGCGGCACCATTGGCTCGAGCTGGAGCGCCCATGCCCGTGCTGAACAGCGCGGCCGACACCCGGTCCGCCGCCTTCCGCGACAACGAGACGGCCATGCGCACGGCCGTCGAGGACCTGCAATCGACCGTGGCCCGGGTCAAGCTGGGCGGCGGCCAGGTGGCCCGTGACCGCCATGTCGCCCGCGGCAAACTGCTGCCGCGCGACCGCATCCGCGCGTTGCTCGACCCCGGCGCGCCGTTCCTGGAGCTGTCGCAGCTGGCCGGTCACGGGGTGTATCAGGACGATGTTCCCGCTGCCGGCATCATCACCGGCATCGGCCCGGTCTCCGGCCAGGAATGCGTGATCGTCGTCAACGACGCGACGGTGAAGGGCGGCACCTATTACCCGCTGACGGTGAAGAAGCACCTGCGGGCGCAGGAGATCGCGCGCGAGAACAACCTGCCCTGCCTCTACCTGGTCGATTCCGGCGGCGCCTTCCTGCCGCTGCAGGACCAGGTCTTCCCCGACCGCGACCATTTCGGACGGATCTTCTACAACCAGGCGACGATGTCGGCCGCCGGCATCCCGCAGATCGCGGTGGTGATGGGCTCCTGCACCGCCGGCGGCGCCTATGTCCCGGCGATGTCGGACGAATCCATCATCGTCAAGGGCCAGGGCACCATCTTCCTCGGCGGCCCGCCGCTGGTGAAGGCCGCGACCGGCGAGGAGGTGTCGGCCGAGGATCTCGGCGGCGCCGATGTGCACAGCCGCATCTCCGGCGTCACCGACCACTACGCCCAGGACGACCACCACGCCTTGGCCATCGCCCGCCGCATCGTCGCCGACCTGAACCGGGTCAAGCGGCCGGCCCTGGCGCTGCGCGACCCGGTGGAACCGCTGTACCCGGCCGCCGACCTCTACGGCATCGTCGGCACCGATCTGAGGAAGCCCTTCGATGTGCGCGAGGTGATCGCGCGGCTGGTCGATGGGTCGGAGTTCGACGAGTTCAAGGCGCTGTACGGCACCACGCTGGTCTGCGGCTTCGCCCATCTCTGGGGCATCCCGGTCGGCATCGTCGCCAACAACGGCATCCTGTTCTCGGAAAGCGCGCTGAAGGGCGCGCATTTCGTCGAGTTGTGCTGCCAGCGCGGCATCCCGCTCCTGTTCCTGCAGAACATCACCGGCTTCATGGTCGGCTCGAAATACGAGCGCGGCGGCATCGCCAAGGACGGCGCCAAGCTGGTCACCGCCGTCGCCTCGGCCCAGGTGCCGAAACTGACCCTGATGATCGGCGGCAGCTTCGGCGCCGGCAATTACGGCATGTGCGGGCGGGCCTACGGGCCGCGCTTCCTGTTCATGTGGCCGAACGCCCGGATCTCGGTGATGGGCGGGGAGCAGGCGGCCAACGTCCTGGCCCAGGTGCGGCGCGACGGCATCGAGGCCAGGGGCGAGACCTGGCCGCAGGCGGAGGAGGAGGCGTTCAAGGCGCCGATCCGCGAGCAGTACGAGACCCAGGGCCATCCCTACTATGCCTCGGCCCGGCTGTGGGACGACGGGGTGATCGACCCGGCGGACAGCCGGCGGGTGCTGGCCTTGGCGCTGTCGGCGTCGCTGAACGCGCTGATCGAGCCGACCCGCTTCGGCGTGTTCCGGATGTGACGGGGATATGATGATCCTGTACGACCTGCTGCGCGGCCGCCAGGCGGTGTTCGAGTCGCAGAGCTTCTTCGAATGGCTCGGCGAGGCGCTGGGCACGCTGATCCATTTCATCATTCGCGTGGTGCGCGGTGTGTTCGGCGGCATCAGCGGCGCCGTGAACGACTTCCTCGACGGCATGGCCCGGGCCATCGGGATGAACAGCTCGATCTTCTCCTTCGCGCTGCTGATCCTCGGCCTGTTCCTGCTGTACACCTCCGTCCGCGCCTTCATCGCCCGGTCGATCGTGGCCGGCGTGGTGTGGGCGCTGCTGGGTCTTCTGGTACTGAGCTGGGTGGTGCGATGAGCGCGGTCCGGATCGAGATCGGAAACGGCGTCGGCACGGTCGTGATGGACCGGCCGGACCGCCACAACGCCTTCGACGAGCACGTCATTGCCGAGCTGACGGCGGGCTTCGCCAGGCTGGGCGCCGACGACTCCGTTCGTGCCGTGGTGCTGCGCGGTGCCGGCAAGAGCTTCTCGGCCGGCGCCGATCTCGACTGGATGCGCCGCATGGCGGCCTATGACGAGGCCGCCAACCTGGCCGATGCCAAGGCGCTGGCGGCGCTGATGCGCACCATCGACACGCTGCCCAAGCCGACGGTCGCCCTGGTCCACGGCGCGGCCTATGGCGGCGGCGTCGGCCTCGTCGCCTGCTGCGATATCGCCATCGCCACCGAGGCGGCTTCCTTCTCGCTGTCCGAGGTCAAGCTCGGCCTGATCCCGGCGGTGATCAGCCCCTATGTGGTGCGCGCCATCGGCGCCCGCGCCGCCCGCCGCTACTTCCTGACGGCCGAGCGCTTCGACGCGGTCGAGGCCCGGCGTCTCGGCCTGGTGCATGAATTGGTGGAAAGCGACGGGCTCGAGGAAGCGGCGCGGCAGGTCCTGGCGGCGCTGCGCGGCAACGGCCCGGCGGCGGTGCGGCGGCGAAGGAACTGGTCGCCGCGGTGGCCGGTCGGGCCCCGGCCGAGGTCGAGGACGACTGCGCCCGCCGGATCGCCGCGACCCGCGCCGGCGACGAAGGCAAGGAGGGCGTCGCCGCCTTCCTGGAGAAGCGCAAGCCGTCCTGGCTCGGTTGATCAGCTGGCCGTGGCCGGCGCGTTCCAGGCCCGGACGACATTGACCAGGAACAGCAGCATCGAGGCCAGCGTCAGCAGCGAACCGATGATGACCACGGCCTGCTGCTCCCGGGTGACCGCGAAATAGATGCCGGCCGGCAGCAGGATAGCACCGGCGGCCGCGACCCAGAAATGGATGACGGCCAGCACGCCGGCCCTGGCGAAGCCGAGCCGGTAGCCGATCCCGAACAGGGCGAGCGAGACCCAGCCGACGAGGTTGATGTGGGTGTGCACCGGCACCAGCTGGAAGTCGTGGGCCATGCCCATCTGGATGCCCAGCAGCATCCCGGCCAGCGCCATCAGCACCGCCAGGATGAAGAACGCTTTGTCGATGCTCCGCATCATGTCCCCTCGTTGATCGACGGCGGCCGGATCCAATGTCCGTTTCCGCCCAGCCGCGCGGAGAATGCGTCGCGCCGCCCGCGCCGGCCTGTTACCGGCGGCACAGGCGGCGTCGGCGCATCCCGTCCTCTCGGGCGCGTCCATAGTCTCGTCGCAACGAGGCGCGCCGGCATCCCCCGAGGATTAGGGGATGCTCTCCCCGGGGTCAGTCCGCCCAGTTCCCGTACAGGTTCGGCATCAGCCCGGCCAGGGCGCTGAAGCGCGCCCAGGACTTCGCCTCCGTCCGGGTCCAGCCGGCCTCGGCGATGGCCGACAGCCGGGGGAACACCAGCCGGTCGAACACCGCGCGATCGGTCATCGGCTCGGACCAGATGCAGGCCTGGACGCCCATGAGGTGCTTCAGCTGCGCCTCGGTCCAGCCCTGGCTAGCCTCGAACTCATAGGTCTCCCGCACCCCCGACCAGCCGGCCCAGCCGGCGCCCGGCTCGGACCAGGCGGTGCTCTGCGACATGTCGAGATAGTAGCGCTGCCCCGGCGCGACCACGATGTCGTAGCCGCGGCCGGCCAGCTCGGCGCTGACCTCGACCGAGCGCCAGCCGACCAGGTAGCACTTGTCCTTCTCGATCACGTCGCCATGCGCCGCCTCCTCCCAGCCGCCGGTGACGACGCCGCGCGAGGCCAGGAAGCGCTGCACCCGCTGCAGGAACTCCGCCTGCAGCACCGCGGTCGCCGACCCCTCGATGGCATCGGCGCCGTTATGGTTGCCGAGGGTGTTGACCAGCGCGGCGTGCTTCTCCGCCAGCGCGCCGCCGCCCGCCTGCCGCAGCCGGTCGAGCGCGAGCGGTGAGCCCGACCAGGCGGCCAGCGGCACCTCGTCGGCGCCGACATGCAGGATCTTCGCCGGGAACAGGTCGATCAGCTCGTCGAACACGGTCTCCAGGAAGCCGTAGACCGGCTCATGCGCCGGGTTCAGGCAGTTGTTGGGGAAGCCCTGCACCGACTGGTACTCGCCATGCTCGCCCGGGTCGCGCAGATGCGGCAGCGCGTGCAGCACGGCATAGCAATGGCCGGGGATATCGATCTCCGGCACCACGACGATGCCCAGCCGGTCGGCCAGGGCCACCAGGTCGCGGATCGCCTGCTTTGTGTAGTAGCCGCCCTGCGGCTCGGAGCCGGAGCCGAGCAGCGGCGGCAGCGCCAGGCCATGGCCGCGCCAGGCGCCGACCCGGGTCAGCTCCGGATAGGCGTCGATCTCGACCCGCCAGGCCTCGTCATCCGACAGGTGCCAGTGGAAGCGGTTCATCTTGCTCCAGGCCTGCAGTTGCAGGAACCGTGCCACCTCGGCCGAGGCATAGAACTGCCGGGCGACATCGAGATGCGACCCGCGCCAGCCATGCGCCGGCGAATCCTGGATCTCGCCGCCCGCGGGGAACAGGAAGGTCTCCGGATGGCGCCGGGCGCCGCGCCAGATCTGGCCCAGCGTGATCAGCCCGTACAGCAGGCCGGTGCGGGTGGCGGCCCGGACGGCGACGCCGTCCTCGGCGAAGGCGATGCGATAGGCCTCGGGGCCGAATCCCGGCTCGACGGCAAGATCGATCGCCAGGCCGCCCTCCGCCTCCGGCCGCACGATGCCCTCGGCCGGGAACAGCGCGGTCGTCAGCTCGGCGAAGGCGGTGATCGCCTGTCCTGTCTCGGCGCCTTCGCCCCTCGGCGCCAGGCCGGCGGGCACGGCGCGGCGGCCGCTGACCGCGACGCTCTCCGGCCAGGGAATCACCGAGACCGGCACGGGGGCGGTCGTGCCCGAGACCGACATCGTCACCGAGGCCGGGACGGGGAAGCGCTCGGTGCCCCGCTTCAGCGGCGCGTTGTCGGTGGCCGAATGGGTCGGCGCGGTGGCGACCCGCATGGTCGATCCGTCGGCCAGCGCGACATAGGCCGTGGTCGCGCCGTCGGTCCAATGGCGCAGCGGATAGCTCAGGCCCCGGGCCGTGATCGTCCAGGTGGCGCCGGGGGCCAGCTCCAGGTCCGGGCCGGGGGTGAATTCGGAGTGGTTCGACAGCCGGGTGGTCAGCGTGGCGCCCTCGATCCCCGCGGCGGGGTCGATCCGCGCGGGCCCGCTGAGGCAGAGCCTGAAGCCCGAGACCGCCCGGTCCGACCGGTTGGTCAGCCGCAGCGTGTAGCTCAGGGACTCGCCGCCCTCGGCGGGCCGCCAGAAGGTTTCCAGTCGGAACGGGGACGTCATCGGGCGGGCCTTCGCGGTTGGGAGGACTGCGCTCGGCAGCGTGGGGAATGGTCTATACCACGATGGCGTGATTCGGCCTCGCCGCGAGCCCCCAAACTCGGTCCCGGATATGCTATGCGGCATGGGCGGCCCGGCGGTGGGCCCGGAAAGGCTGTCGGACCGTGATCAGAAGCGATGTCGCCGTGCTCGGCGCCGGAATCATCGGGGTGTCGGCCGCGCTGCACCTGCAGGCGCGCGGCCGGTCGGTGGTGCTGGTCGACCGGCGCGGCCCGGGTGAGGAGACGAGCCACGGCAATGCCGGGCTGATCGAGCGCGCCAGCGTCGTGCCCTATGCCTTCCCGCGCGCGCTGCCCGAGCTGCTGCGCTACGCCTCGAACATGCGGATCGACGCGCGCTACCACTGGGCCTTCCTGCCGCGGATCGCGCCCTGGCTGTTCCAGTACTGGCGCCACTCCTCGCCGGCCCGGCTGGCCCAGGCGGCGCGGGCGATGCTGCCGCTGATCGAGCGCTGCCTGGACGAGCACCGGCCGCTCCTGCAGCAGGCGGGCATCACCCATCTGGCGCGCGAGACCGGCTGGCTGACCGTCTATCGCTCGGCCCGAAGCCTGGAGGCGGGGGAAGCGGGCCGGGCCGTCGCCGCCGCCCATGGCCTGAACTTCGGCGTGCTCGACCCGGCGCAGGTCCGGGCGCTGGAGCCGCATCTGGAAGAGGGGCTGGTCGGCGGCGTGCACTGGCAGGATCCGGTCTCGGTCTCCGACCCCGGCGCCGTCACCAAAGGCTATGCCGAGCTGTTCCTGAAGCGTGGCGGCCGGCTGGTGCAGGCCGATGCCCGGTCGCTGCAGCCGGCGGATGGCGGCTGGAGCCTGCAGGGTCCGGATGGACCGGTGCAGGCGCGCGACGCGGTGGTGGCGCTCGGGCCCTGGTCGCTCGACCTGCTGCGGCCGCTCGGTTACCGCCTGCCGCTGGCGGTCAAGCGCGGCTACCACATGCATTACCGGCCGCGCGGCAACGCCGTGCTGAACCGGCCGGTGCTGGATGACGACCAGGGCTTCCTCTTGACCCCGATGGCGCGCGGCGTGCGCCTGACCACGGGGGTCGAGATGGGCCATCGCGATGCGCCGCCGACGCCGGTGCAGCTGCAGGCGGCCGAGGCCGCGGCGCGGTCGCTGTTCCCGCTGGAATCGCGCGTCGACGACCGGCCCTGGCTCGGCGCCCGGCCCTGCCTGCCCGACATGCGGCCGGTGATCGGCCCGGCGCCGCGGCACAAGGGGCTGTGGCTCGCCTTCGGCCACGCCCATCACGGCTTCACCCTGGGCCCGGTCACCGGCCGTCTTCTGGCCGAGATGATCACCGGCGGCGACACCGTGGTCGACCCGTCGCCCTACCGCGCCGACCGGTTCTGACAACCCGTTCGCAGCGTCGGGTCTGTGGCGAACCGCCGATGATGAGTTGAACGAGTGATTGCATGAGGCTATTATGATGGCATGGCTATCGTATAGGCGAGATGCAATCTATGGCATCAATCACCATTCGCAACGTGCCGGACGAGGTGCATCGCGCGTTGCGCGTCCGGGCTGCACAGCATGGGCGCAGCACCGAGGCCGAAATCCGCTCGATTTTGGAGCAAGCGACGAAGCCGGCAGGCCGCTTGAAGCTTGGTTCGCTGCTGACGTCCATCGCACGTGAGGCCGGCGGATTGACCGACGCCGAAGCCGCGCATTTCGACCGGCTTCGCGATAAGACGCCCGCCGAACCGATGCGCTTCGAATGATCGTCCTCGACACCAACGTCATTTCCGAGTTGTGGAAGGTCACGCCCGATCCCAACGTGCTGGCGTGGATCGACGCGCAGGTGGTCGAAACCCTCTATCTGTCGGCTATCACCGTTGCTGAAATCCGCTTCGGCTTGGGGACGATGCCGGCAGGCAGGCGGCAAAGAATTTATCAGGATCGCTTGGAGCGAGAGGTACTGCCGGCCTTCACGGGCCGCGTGCTGCCGTTCGACCTTGATGCCTCCCGCATCTATGCGGACTTCATGGCGCAAGCGCGGGCAGCGGGGAGAGCGATCGGCAAGGAAGACGGCTATATCGCCGCCACGGCCGCCGCACGAGGATTTGCCGTTGCGACTCGCGACACTGGCCCGTTCGAGGCGGCCGGGTTGAGCATCGTAAATCCGTGGAAGGCAGATAGTTCGACGTAGTGCCGTCCCGAAGCACGGGAAACGGTGTCAGACGACCGCTGGGGCGAGTTTCGGATCAGACGCCGAAGGCGGGGCGGCCATGCGTCCGCCAGGGTGGCGGGCGCCGGCCCAGGCCCTAGGATCGTCCGTCTGCAGATCGGAGGCACCGATGTTCGATCCGGCGACGCTCGCGTTGTACATGGCCGCCGCCCTGGCGCTGAACCTCACGCCCGGGCCCGACATGCTGTTCTGCTTCGCCAACGGCGTCGCCCGC
>NZ_JANX01000077.1 GCF_000767795.1 Inquilinus limosus MP06
GACACCATGGCCTCGAGGCCCGCGACGGTTTCCTGCTGGAAAGGATGGCGCGCGGCTTCCCGCTCGTTGATCTCGACGCCGAGGCCGGGGGACGTCGGGATTTCCCAGAAGCCGTGGGAGCGATGAATCGAGGCCTGAACGACATCGTCGTACCAGGGGATGGCCCCTCCGATCTCCTCCAGGATGACGAAATTGGGCACAGCGACCCCGAAGTGGAGCCCGACCATGCCGGCAACGGGGCCCATCGGGTTGTGGGGGCAGACGCCCATGTAGTTGGCCGCGGCGGTCGCCGCGATGCTCTTGCCGACGGTGAAGCCGCCGCAATGGCACAGATCGGGCTGGACGTAGGTCACGGCCTTCAGATTGCAGAGATCCTCGAACTCCTTGTGGGTCAGAAGACGCTCCCCGGTTGCGATCGGGCAATCGACCTTCTGCGCGATCATGCGCATCGCCTCGGGATCGCCCGGCTGGATCGGCTCCTCGACGAACATCGGGCGAGCCGGCGTGACGGCCTCGATATAGGCGATCGCAGCACCAATTGAGGACGGCCGGCCGTGAAAGTCGAGCAGGATGTCCATGTCGTCGCCGACCGTCTCCCGCACGGCTTCCAGCAGCTTTCCGGTATGCTTCACCTCGGGCAGCAGCGTGTCGTAATGCGTGTAGGGCACAGGTCCGAATTTCAGCGCGGTATAGCCCGCTTCCTTGATCTCGATTGCCGATTCGCAGTAATTCTTGATATCGCGTGCCGAGCGGTCGAGCTTGGTCTTGCGCGATCCCAGATGCGTGTAGACGCGCACCCGGTCACGGACCCGGCCCCCGAGGAGCTGCCAGACCGGCTGGCCGAGGTCCTTGCCCTTGATATCCCATAACGCCTGCTCGATCGCGCTTGCCGCGGTCAATCCGATCACGCCCAGGGGCCAGAAGGCTGCCTTCAGCAAGGCCTCCCACACCTGGGTGACGTTGCGTGGATCCCGGCCCACGATGATCGGTTCGAAATCCTCAAGGCAACCGACCACCCCGCGGGTCTTCCATTCGAGGGTGGCCTCACCCCATCCGTAGAGTCCCGGCTGATCCGTTTCGATCTTCACGAAGATCCAGTTGCGATGCGGTGGTGCGGCGACAACCAGCGGCCTTATGCCGGTGATCTTCATTGGAGTCCTCCCTACCGGTTCGCTCCCGTCCCCCTCGGGGAACGGCTTGATCGAGTGACAGGCCTCCAGCCCAGCCTCGGTTCCACTCGCGCGATGCATGCGATCTTGATCAGATAATATATTATCTGTCAACGATCGCATATTTGTGACGGGCGGGAGTGGACGGCGAGCAGACGGAGGCCGTCGAGGCATGAGTTCACAGAGGGAGGCGATCGCCAGGAGGCCCCGGAGGGAGCCGCCTTCGCCGAGGGCGGTGGGCGGCATGCCTTTGGGAGCAGCATTCAGATCGAGATTGTCCGCCCGGCGGGCGCAAGACTCGTCGACAGCCCGTCGATGCGCGATGCTGGCGAGGGGCGGCTTGGAAAGCCCGCCTTGGGCGCGGGCGCTATCCGGTGCGCGCCCCAGCCGGAGACCGGCGGCGCCGCCCGCGACAGGCGGGGAAGCGGTCGGGACGGGAGGGCGCCTCCCGTCCCGCGTCCTTGTTCCGGTGAGGCCGGAGCCGCGCAGCTCAACGGCCAGTATGGCGGGAGGCGACCGGCGCTATGTTCTCGGTACGAGCCGGCGCCAGCTGTGTTCTTCCCGGAAGCCGAGAACGTCTCGCGCCTTCCTGTTGCTCAGCGGCGCCTCGAACCCGTCGAAAGCACGCGTCATCGGCGTCTGTGGGGCATGCTCTTCGAGGAAGGCTGCCGTTGGCCGATCGGCGATGATCTCGTCGTTTGTCGCGTTGAAGACCTGGAAGCCGAGCCCGTCCTTCTCGATGCAGAGATGGACGATCTGGGCCAGGTCGCGAACGTCGATATGGCTCCAGGCGTCCCGCTTGCGCGACAGCGGGTCGGCGAGATTTCCGGGGAAGCGGCCGTAGTCTTCGGGAAGAGTCACGCTGCCGATGCGCAGCGCATAGATATCGGCCCCGCTGCGGGAGGCGAAGGAGCGGGCGATCTTCTCGCTGATAACTTTCGAAAGGCCGTAGCTGTCCGTCGGATCGATGTCGTGCTCCTCGTCGACCGGGAAGCTGTTGAAGTCCCGGTCGCCCTCGGCGAAGCAGACGCCGTAGACGGTCTCGCTCGAGGCGATGATCACCTTGCGGATGCCGAGCTTGGTCGCCGCCTCCAGCACGTTGTAGGTCGACAGGACGTTGGTCGCGAACATGGTGTTGTCAGGCACCATGAAGATCCGCGGGATCGCGGCGAAGTGCACGACAGCATCGACGGGAGCCCGGCCGCCTCCCGCAAAATACTCATCGAACCCGAAATGGGTCGAAAGCGCGTTGAAGGTTTGTCCGCTGTCGGCGAGATCGACGATCAGCGTGTTCACGCCGGGCAGGTCGAGCGGCACGCGGTCGAGGTTCAGGACTTGGTGGCCGCGCTGCTGCAGGTAGGGGACGACGTGCCGGCCGGCCTTGCCGCTGCCGCCGGTGAAGATGACCCGCTTGCCCATAAGCTCTTCCTCCCTGTCACGGTCTGCCGTCCGGCCCCGCGCCGGCGGGTGCCGGCCTTGTTGCGCGGAGCAGCCGGCCGACGCGACCAGCGGCGGTCAGCCAGCCGCGCCCGTCATTCGAAGATGCCGTATCCGGCGACGGCGTGCCGGCGCACACCGTCCATGTCCAGCTCGACACCGATGCCCGGCGTCTCGGGGATGCGGATATGTCCGTTCTCGACGATCGACGTCGCGCCCGCGGGCGGCTTGACGTAGCTGTCCCAGACGGCGCGTTCCTCGAGCGCATGCCATTCCAGCACGAGGAAGTTCGGAACGGCGGCGCAGGTGTGGCAGGTCGCCATCGTCCCGATCGGGGTCGAGACCAGGTGCGGCGCGAAGGGCAGGTAGTAGATCTCGGCGAGATTGGCGATCTTCTTGCTTTCGGCGAGCCCGCCGCATTTCGGCACATCGGGCATGATCACGTCGGCCACCTGCTGCTGCATCAGCTCGCGGAAGCCCCAGCGCATATACAGGTTCTCGCCGATGCAGATGGGGGTCCGGCTGCGGGCGCGGACCTGGCGCAGGGCGTCGACATTCTCGGCCGGTATCGGCTCCTCGAGCCAGAGCAGGTTGAATTGCTCCATCTCCCAGGCGATGCGGCAGGCGCTCGGCACGTCGTAGCGGGCGTGCAGGTCGATGCACAGATCGATGTCGGGGCCGATCGCCTCGCGCACCGCCTGCACCCGCTGCACCATGGTGCGGATCTCGGCGGCGTTCGCCGTATGGTTCATCGCATCGAACTTCGCCGGGTGGCGCAGATTGTCGATGTCGAACTTCAGCGCGGTGAAGCCTTCCGCGACCATGCGCTTCGCCCGCGCGGCGCAGCCCGCCGGCGAGCCGTCGGCATCGTCGCCATCGCCGCAATCGGCGTAGAGGCGGATCCGGTCGCGGTACTTGCCGCCCATCATCCGGTACAGCGGCTGGCCCGCCGCCTTGGCCGCCAGGTCCCAGAGCGCGATCTCGATGCCGGACAGCGCGATCAGGAACACGCCCGACTGCGCGCCGGAGAAGACGTGCGCACGGCGCAGCTTGTCCCAGCAATACTCGACATTGCGCGGATCCTCGCCGATCAGCTCGTGCTTCAGCTCCGAGATCAGGCCGACGATCGCGGCGGCGCCCGCATCCGGATTGGCCTCGCCGATGCCATAGATCCCTTCGTCGGTGTCGATGCGGACCAGCGTGGCGTGCCCGTGATAGGCGACAACGGCGGTCTTGATGTCGATGATCTTCATGCATGTCTCCCTTGGCTGTCGTCGCTTGCGGGCAGGTCTTGAGCCCAGGCCGCGCCGATGACGGCGCGCGGCCTGCTGGATCAGGTCTGGACGCGGAGGTGTGCTGGATGCGGGCCCGTCAGCGGGCCTGCTGCCTCGGCCGGTGGTGGCGGACCCAGTACCCGAACATGTCGCCCTTGTCCGAGATCTCGGCCCAGACGGCCTTCGTCAGGCCGTCGATGGCGGCGACATCCTCCGGCGCGATGGTCCAGCCGACGCTGCCCGCATTCTCCTCGATCTCCCGCACCGTCCGCGCGCCGAGCAGCGGGGAGCTCACACCCGGCCGGCTCGTCAGCCACTGCACGGCGAGCTGGGGAACGGACCTGCCGTATTTCGCGGCGATCGGGCGGAGCGCGTCGACGGCGTCGACCGCCTTCTCGTAGATGCCCGGCTGGAACAGGACGGTGGTGGGCCGCTCGTCCCCCTCAGCGAATTTGGTGTCGCGGGAGAGCGTCCCGGTCAGCAGCCCCTGGGCGAGGCCGCTATAGGGGATGATCCCGATATCGTGGCTGCGGCAATAGGGCAGGACCTCGGCCTCGATCTCGCGCCACAGCATGTTGTAGGGCGGCTGCAGCACGTCGATCGTGCCATGCGCGCTGGCGCTCTCGATCTCCTTCACGCCGAAATTCGAGACGCCGATCGCGCGGATCTTCCCCTGGTCCCGCAGCGTTTCGAGCGCGGCCATCGTGTCGCCGATCGGGTAGTCGGGGTGCGGCCAGTGGATGAAATAGACATCCACATGATCGGTCTGGAGGCGCCGCAGCGATCCTTCGAACGCGTTGAGGAGATCGGCGGGGTCGAGGTGATTGGGGGCGACCTTGGTGGCGATCACCGCCTTGTCGCGCCGGCCGGCCAGGGCCTTGCCGAGCACCTCCTCGGAATGGCCGTTGCCATAGGCCTCCGCCGTGTCGATCAGCGTGACGCCGAGCTCGAGGGCGCGGTGGATGACGCGGATCGACTCGGCGTCGTCCGCAGCCCCCCAAAACGCCCCTGACATACCCCAGGTGCCGAGCCCGATCTCCGAAACGGATACGGGCGACGACCCCAGACGCCGCTGCTGCATGTCTTCCTCCCGCGAATGGCGGCCGATGTCCCTCGGCCGAAGCATTCTGCAGCGTATATACTTATTAGCTTATCTGACAAGCGCCTGGATGCAATCCAGGCAAGAATGCCGTACTGAAGGGGAAGCGGCGGCGGCACATCGGGGCGGACGGTCAGAGGGGCGACCCGGCGACCTCCGGCAGCTGCTCCTCGATCAGGAAATTGGCCTTGTTGGCCTCGAGATGCACGCGCATTGCGGCCTCGGCACGCTTCGGATCGCGCGCCACAAGCGCTTCATAGATCGACCGGTGCTGCTCGGTGGCGATCGGCAGGGCGCGCGGCGCCTGGTTGCTGATCCGGCGGGCGGCCGATTGCCACCACCGCGACGAGAACATGAAGCGATCGAGGATCCGGTTTCGCGTCGCCCGGCAGATCTCCATGTGGAATTCGAGATCGAGCTGGATGTAACGGTCGGGGTCGTCGTGGGCGCGCGACATGCCGTCGAGAAGGTCCTGAAGCCGGGCCAGATCCTCGCCGGAGAGGCTGCGGGCGGCTTCGGCGGCGATGGCCGGCTCCAGGATGACGCGCGAGTCGTGCAGCTCAAGCAGCAGCTCCCGGACCTGCTCGGGCGGCAGCCACTCGATCAGCAGCGGATTGAGGTAGTCCCATTCGGCGATGGGCCGAACCGTCACGCGGCGCCCTTGCGCGATCTCGACCATATCGAGGGAGCCGAGGATCTTCAGCGCCTCGCGCGCAACGGCGCGGGAGACGCCGAATTCCGTCAGGATCTGCAGCTCCGAGGGGACGAGCCCGTCGGGGAAGGCGTTGGTGGCGATCCGCTGGATCAGGAGGCCGGCGACCTGGGTCGGCAGTGTCCGGAGCTGAACCTTTTCCTTCACGAGGCGCCTTCCGCCTGGTCAATGCTCATGCCCGCCCCTCCTCTCCATTGCCTTCGCCGCCGAGCCAGCCTCCGCGAACGCTCGCCAGCCATCTTCATGGCGCAAGCCGGCTCCTGCAACAACCCGTCGGCGAGCCGGCAAGGTGGTTCGCGTCGCGGCACCTGCCGTTCCCGCTTCAGGCCGCCTAAAATCCGGAGGCCCTATTGACCTCCGCTCGGTCCCGACGGTAGCATTCACTTATCAGACGAGTCGATAAGTAGATAAGAGCTGCTTGCAGCCGCCCCAGACTCGCGCTGCCCTTCGCATGGCGGGGAGGAACGATGCGACCTCAGAGACATTCGCGGCCCGTGCTCCGTCCGATGCGGTGAGCCGTGCCCGGCCCCCGCGCCGTCGGGCGATCGAGGCCGAGCATCATCGGAAATCCCATCATCGCCGGAGGGCGATCGCGGTTTCGGAGAACCATCAACGATGCAAAGGGAGGGAAAGGCATGCCTTTCATGGTTTCGAGACGCCGGTTCCTGGGCGGGTCCGCGACCCTGCTCGGCGCCACCACGCTTGCGGCCCCTCATATCGCGCGGGCGGCGGCGGGAGACGAGATCAGGGCCCTGCTGATCACCGGCGGCCCTCTCTACCCGAAATACTGGGAGAAGATCGTCGGCGACTTCACCCAGAAGACCGGCATCCGGGTCAAGTACGACCTGCTCGAATTCACGCCGTTGACGACGAAGGTGGTCACCCTCGGCGCCGCCCGCAGCGATCTCTACGACGTGTTCAGCACGCACACGGCGCAGATCGATTCCTTCTTCAACTACTTTGCCCCGCTGAATGACTATTTTTCGGCGGATGAGCTGAAGGATTTCTACCAGGTCGGGGTCGACTATCTGATTTCCCCCAAGACCAAGGGCCTCGCGGCGATCCCGCGCAACATGGATTCCCGGACGCAATATTACCGGTCCGACATCTATGCCGAGCACGGACTGAAGCCGGCGGCGACCTGGGATGAGCTGGTCGATGTCAGCCGCAAGCTCACGGGGAACGGCTATTACGGCCTCGTCGTGCCCGGCCAGGGCGATCCGGCGCAGCGCACATTCAGCGACCTGCTGTGGCAGGCCGGCGGCGACTGGGTCGACGAGAACAACAAGCCCTCGTTCAACGCCGCGCCGGGCATTGAGGCGCTGACCTACTATCGCGACCTGATCCATAAGTGGAAGGTCGTGCCGCCGGATGCGGTCTCCTACCAGTGGAACGAGAACTCGACCCAGTTCTCCTCAGGTGCCGTCATGTCCACCTTCGATTGGCCGGGGGCGTTCGCCACGCTGTCCAATCCGGAGACGTCGAAGGTCGTCGGCAAGTGGTCGACCGCGCCGTATATCCGGAACAAGGCGGCGATCTCCTGCGCCATCTCGCACGCCATGGCGCTCAACAGCCTGTCGAAGCGCAAGGATCCGGCGGTCGAGTTCATCAAGTATACGGTGAGCCCGGAGGCACAGCTCCTGAACTTCAACGAATTCTCGAACTTCCCGAGCCGGATTTCGGTTGCGAAGCAGGTGGTGGCGCAGGCGAGCGGCGCCAAGGCGGAGTGGCTGTCCCAGCTCGAGCAGACGATCGCCACCGGCAAGGAATGGCCCAAGCTGCCCGGCTTCTCACGCGTCTGCACGCTGATGTTCGCGACCATCGAGCGGGCGCTCAGCAACCAAGCCACGCCGGAGGACGCGCTCAACCAGGCCGCCGCCGAGGCGCTGCAGATCATGACCCAGGCGGGGGCCTACGACTAGCATGACAGCCGCGGCCCGACCGGCGGGGCGCCGGTGGCGAGGATCGCCGCTGGCCCCGTCCTGGCGAACAGGCTACCTCCTCGCCAGCCCGGCCCTGATCGCGATGATCGCGATCCTGATCTACCCGCTGGGCTACTCCTTCGTGATGAGCTTCTACCGATGGGACCTGTCCGCCCCGTCGCAGAGCTTCATCGGCCTGTCGAACTATCGCGACATGCTGACCAATCTGGGCCTGCAGCAATCGCTGCGGGTCCAGCTGGTCTTCTCGGTGATCACCATCAGCATCGAGGTGGCGGCCGGCATCGGTGTCGCCGTGCTGGTGAACGGGCGCCTGCGCGGCCTGCGGCTCGCCCGCACGCTGCTGCTGGTGCCGCCGATGATCGCCCCGGCCGTGGTCGGCCTCAATTTCCGCTGGCTTTTCAACGGCCAGTACGGCCTGGTCAACGCCGTGCTGCGCTTTCTCGGCCTGCCCGAGGCGCCTTGGCTGTCCGACCCCCACTGGGCGCTCGCCTCGGTGATGATGGCCGACATCTGGCAGAACACCCCGCTGCTCGTGCTGCTCTTCCTGGCCGGGCTGCAGTCGCTGCCGCAGGATCCGATCGAGGCGGCGAAGGTCGATGGCGCCTCGCCCTGGGCGATCTTCCGGCACATCACCCTGCCGCTGCTGCGGCCGGTCATCATGATCGCGCTGATGCTCCGCATCATCGACACCTTCCGGACCTTCGACGTCATCTGGCTGATGACGCAGGGCGGGCCCGGCGGCGCGACCAATCTCATCACCGTCAATGCCTATCTCCTGGCCTTCCAGGGCGGGGCGTTCGGCCATGCGGCGGCGGTTTCCTACATCGCGCTGTTCCTGTCTCTGCTGCTGCTCGGACTCCTGTACGGCGTGCCCCTGGCGCGGCGGAAACTGGGAAGGGGAACATGACCGGCGCCGTTGTCGACGAAGCGGTCCGCGGCCGCTGCCATCATGCGCGCCGCCGCCGCGACCTCGGCCTCGCGGCCCGCTATGTCGTCCTGCTCGGGACGATCCTGCTGACGATCTTTCCGCTGGTCTGGCTCGTGCTCACCTCGCTGCGCGGCTCGGCGGACATTTTCGCCATGCCGGTCCGGGTGTTCCCGGAAGCGGTGACGTTCGGCCAGTACATCGCGGTCTTCAGCCAGTACGGGCTCGACGACTATCTCTGGAACACGATCATCGTGTCGGTGGCGACCGTGGTGCTGGTGATCCTGCTGGGCGTGCCCTGCGCCTATGCGCTATCGCGCTTCCGGCTGCCCGGGGCGAGGGTCGTCCTCACCGTCCTGCTGATCATGCGCATGATCCCGGTGGTCGCGCTGGCCATCCCGCTGTTCGCGGTGTTCGCCTCGATCGGCCTGCTCGACACGCTGACGGCGCTGGTGCTCACCCACACCGCCGCGAAGCTGCCGGTCGCGATCTGGCTGCTGATGGGCTTCATCCAGGACGTGCCCCGGGAACTCGAGGAATCGGCGAAGATCGACGGCGCGGGCACGCTGCGCCTTCTGGTGCAGATCGTGTCGCCGCTGATCGCGCCGGGGGTCGGCGCCACGGCGGTGATCACCTTCCTGTTCACCTGGAACGACCTTCTGGTCGCGCTGACCCTCTCATCCTCCGAGGCGGCGCAGACACTGCCTGTCGGCCTCACCAACTTCGTCTCCCAGTTCGGCATCGACTGGGGCGCGATGTCGGCGGCCGGGGTGCTGATGGTGATCCCGACCCTGATCTTCGTCTGGTTCGCACAGGGACTGCTGGTGAAGGGCTTGATGTCGGGCGCCGTGCGCGGCTGAGGAGAGAACGATGAAGATTACGAGGATTGTGCCGTGGCTGGTGAAGGTGGAGCGCTCCTACTGGGGCGAGTACCTCTTCGTCGAGGTCCGGACGGATGAGGGCATCTCCGGCTGGGGCGAGATCACGACCACGACCCGGCCGGCCAACCGCGCCGTCGCCGCGATCCTGCGCCAGCTCAACGATCTGCTCGTCGGCGACGATCCGACCCGGATCGAGCAGCTCTGGCACAAGACCTTCCGCTCCTTCACCTATATGGGGTCGCGCGGCGCGGCCTCGCATGTCGTCAGCGGCATCGACATCGCGCTGTGGGACATCGTCGGAAAGGCGCGTGGGCTGCCGATCTACGAGCTGCTCGGCGGGCCGGTGCGCGACGATGTGCTGATCTACACCCATCCGGACCAGTCGAGATTCACGTCGAAGGATGGGGTCATCGCCGAGATCCGGCGGATCCTCGATTCCGGGCACACGGCCATCAAGTTCGATCCGTTCCCGCCCTATGAGGGGCGGTCGGGCGATCCGCATGGCTATCTCGATGGCTATCTGTCCAAGAGGGGCGAGCGTGAGGCCGCCGAGCTCACCGCGCTGATCCGGGAGACCGCCGGACCGGACATCGAGATCCTGATCGACGCGCATGGCCGCTTCGACGTGCCGACGGCGATCCGGCTCTGCCGGGCGCTGGAGGAGGCCGGCCAGATCGACTGGTTCGAGGAGCCGGTGCCGGTCGAGAGCTATCACGCGCTGCGCCAGGTGCGGGAGAAGGTCTCCGCCGCCATCTCGGTCGGCGAGAGGCTGCACACGCGCTGGGAGGTCGTGCCGATCCTCGAGAAGGAGCTGGCCGACTATCTGATGCCCGACGTCACCTGGACCGGCGGCATCAGCGAACTGAAGAAGATCGCCACGCTCGCCGAGGCCTATTACGTCCCGGTCAGCCCGCATGACGCCAGCGGCCCGATCAATGTGACTGCCGGCGCCCATGTCATGATGACCGTCCCGAACTTCTACCGGATCGAGACCGGCGACTGCGACCTGTCGCACTACGACAGGCTGATCGAGAGGCCGGTCGACAATTCGGGCGGGCGGATTCACCTCGGCCGCGAGCCCGGTCTCGGCATCACCATGAACCTCGACTATCTGCGCGCCAACATGATCGACGGCTTCGGCGACCCCGAGGCTCGCTGAGCCATTCCCCTGCCGCCGCCTGCGCGGCAGCCTTCCGATGGAGACGAGAGTGACCACGATCGAGATCAAGGATATTGCGCGCCCGCCGCGCGCGCTGTGCGATGCGCTGGCCGCGATCGGCACCGCGACGCTGTCGAGCGAGCTCGCCCAGCATCTCGGCATCCGCGACGCGCAGATCCGCGGGCCGCGGCCGCTCAAGAAGGGCCGGACGATCGCCGGACCGGCGCTGACGCTGCAATGCATGCCGAAGCGGGAGGACCTCTACGGCGCGGCGGAGTACGGCAATCCCGAGCTGCAGCTGCACCGGCACGTGATGTATCCGACCCAGCCCGGCGACGTCATCGTCGTCGACGCGCGGGGCGATCTCGGCAGCGGCATCTTCGGCGAGATGATGCTGACCTTTTTCGCCGGGCGGGGCGGGGTGGGCGTCGTGGTCGATGGCTGCATCCGGGATTCGGCCGCGGCCGCCGAGCTCGACCTCGGCATCTGGGTTCGCGACGTGACCCCGAATTATCATGCCCAGACCAGCATCATCCCGTTCGCGGTGAACGTCCCGGTCGCCTGCTCGAACGTGCTGGTGATTCCCGGCGACATCATCGTGGCCGACGATGATGGTGTGGTCGTCGTGCCGATCGGGTTGGCGCCGAAGCTGGTCGAGATCGCCGGCCAGCACACGGAATGGGAGGAGTTCACACGCATCCGCCTGTCGCAGGGCGGCGATCTCCGGAAATATTATCCGCTCACCAAGGAGGCGGAGGCCGAGTACCGCGCCTGGCGCGACGCGCAGGGACGCTGAGGCTGCCTGCCCTCGACGAGCCACCGGGGCCAGTCCTGGACGGTGGAGGCGCTGGCGAGAGCTCTGGTATGTCCCGCTCCGCTTGTGCCGCGCGCTTCCGGCGGTCGTCGGATAGACACCATCCGACCCCGGCCTATCCAGCAGCACGGCGCCTCTCCGGCGGACACAGTGCACAACGCTATGACTCGGCAAGGCATCTCGGAGCGGCCGTTCAACCGAGACGGGCGAGAGTTCGGCCTCGGATCGCTTTCGGTCATTTCCGCTAGTCGGCCCGGCCAACGTCCGCTCACGGGAGGGCCGAGCCACGTCCGCTTCCGGGTGTCTGTGGATCGTCTAGAGGCCCGGCAGCAACTGATTGCAGCGAATCTGGTCGAGGTCCGCTTCGGAGCCGCTGACGCAACGACGGCTTATGGCCGGTCCCGCCTGGCTGTGCTGGCGGGGGAAGGACGGAAAGGGGGGCATTCCGCCAATCGCAGACCTGAGGCGCGAACGCGCGACGCTGCCGGCCGCGTCTCGGCGTGTACGGCCCGGACTTCGACCCGACGCACCTATTCTACGCCGACGGCCGGCTGAAATGCCTGATCGAGTATTTCTGCACCCATGACTGTGAGCAATTGCCGGATGGCAGCTGGCGCGTGCAGGGGATCCTCTACGAGGGCGAGACGCTCGAGCTGTCGGCTCGGGACGAAGGGGGGCGCACCCGCATCGGCGTCGGCCCAATGTTCCTGACCCGTCACGCGGATGCGGTGGCCTCATAACCGTTCGCCAGCTCTTGCGGTGTGATCGTGTCCCCCGGTGCTCCCCAACCGAACTGGCGAAGCGAGCATCCGGTCAAGGCCGGATGTCTCCGATCGGCGTTCCCACGCCGAGCAGGGCTTCGCCGCGGTTCACGGCCAGGCTGCTGAGGCGATACAGGACGAAGCCCCCTTGCTTCGAGTCGATAGTTTCCTGCACCGACCCGAAGATGTCCCGGATCTCACCGAGGACGTCACCAGCGGCGACCGTCTGCCCGATCTCCTTCGCCGGATACCACAGCCCGTCCGCGCCGGCGGCGGGAACCCACATTTTCACCATCTGCGGCCGTTCCTGCGGGGCCGCCGGCACCGGCCCGGCGACCATGCCCAGATGATGCAGCACCCGGTCGATGCCGGCCGTCAGCGCGGCGACGCCGGCCTCGTCCCACACGCCATTGCCGCCGACCTCGGCGATGAGGCTCGGCACGCCGAGCCGCCCCGCCGCGTTGATGGTATAGCCTTCGCCGCCCGCCGCGACCGCGACCGGCAGGCCGAAGGCGACCGCCAGCGCCTGCGAGGCGTCGCTGCCCGCGGGAAACAGCGAGAATGGCGCCAGCGCCTCGCTCAGATCGCCGCCGTGCAGGTCGAGATAGGCGTCGGCCTGCGGGTAGATCTTCGTCACCAGCCAGTCGGCTAGCCTCTCGCTCAGGCTGCCGTCCGGCTTGCCCGGGAAGATCCGGTTCAGATTGCGGCCGTCCTCCGGCATCACATAGATGCTGCGCCGGCGGAAGCCGGTGGGATTCAGGGTCGGCAGGACGAGGATCGTGCCCGTGAGCCCGGCAGGATCCCGTCCGATCAGCCGCAACGCCGCCTCGATCGAGCAGTACTCCGAGCCGTGCACCCCCGCGGTCACCAGCAAGGTCGGCCCCGGCGTCCGGCCCTCGATCAGGCCGAACGGGATCTCGATGCCTTCGACGGGGGTGATGAAACCGCGCTCCGAACGGGGCGTTCCGGTGCGCAGGGCGGGCAAAGCGTCCATGGGGCTGCCTTTCGCTGGAGGTGTCAGATCGACCGGTCTTCGAAGGTGCGCAGGAAGCTGCGCAGATAGCCGCCGAGGGAGGGGCTGAGATAGCCGCCCTCCTGCACCAGCAGGGTCGGCAACGTCAGCGCCGCCAGCCGCCGTGCGGCCTCGGCGAAGCCGGCATCGGTGATCTTGAAGGTCGCCACCGGGTCATGCTCGCCGGCATCGAAGCCGAGCGACACGACCAGGGCACCCGGGGCGAAGCCTCGGACCTTCCCGACCGCGGCGTCGATCGCCTCGATCCAGACCGGATCTGGGGTGGCCCAAGGCAGCGGCTGGTTGAAGTTCAGCCCGGCCCCCGCCCCGTCGCCGGTCTCGTCGGCATGGCCGGCATAGTAGGGGGCGGACAGCCTGGGATCGATATGGATCGAGCAGACCAGCACGTCCGGTCGCTCCCAGAAGATGAACTGGGTGCCGTTGCAGTGATGCACGTCGATGTCGACGATCGCGACCTTGCCGAAGCGCTTGGTCAGCTGGTGCGCGGCGATCGCCGCGTTGTTCAGGTAGCAGACGCCGGTCATCAGGTCCGGATAGGCGTGGTGCCCGGGCGGCCGGCACATCGCATAGACCGGCGCCGAGGCCGAGACCAGCCGTTCGGCGCCATGGACCGCGACCTGGGTGGCGGCGAAGATCGCGGGCCAGGTCCCGGCCGTGATCGGGCAGGAGGTGGAGTTGCTGTACCAGCCCAGCTCGCCCAGCAGCTCGGTCGGCTTGCGATGCATCCGGTGCGTCGGATGGACATTCGGGATCACGACCGGGCCGTAGCCGGGGTTTTCGGACCAGCGGGCATGGACCGTTCGCAGGAACTCGACATAGGCCGGCTCGTGGATCTCCGTGACGGCCTCGGCGCGATTCAGCGGCGCCTCGGCGATCTCGTGCCGGTCCTGCCGCACGGTGTCGAGGAAGATCCGGTACCGCTCCGCCCGGTCCGGCTGGTCGATGAACCGGCCGGTGCGGAAGACCTGCTCTGGATCGTGCAGCGCCTGGTCCGGATGATGGATGACGAGCATCTGGGGCCTCTGGGAAAGCAGTTGAGGCAGGGCGGTCAGTCCAGCGACCGGCCTCGCGTTTCGGGGGTCAGAAGGAGGTGGGTGGCCAGCGTGATGACGCAGACCAGCATCACGTAGAGGGAGATGTAGAGCGGGCCGCCGGCTTCCTGCAGCCAGGTCGCGACCATCGGGGCGGTGCCGCCGAAGATGGCGCCGCAGACGGCGTAGGGGATGCCGATGCCCGAGGCGCGCACCCGGGTGGGGAACAGCTCGGCGAAGACCGTGCCCAGCACCGCGTTGTTCAGCGAGACGAAGATGGCGCCGACCACGGCGACGAAAGCGAAAGTGTCGAAGCCCAGGGCCGGGACCGCCAGCATCGACAGCAGCGGATAGGTGAACAGCAGGAAGGCGACCGCGGCGCCGATCAGGAAGGGCTTGCGGCCGATGCGGTCCGAGACGAAGGCGAAGACCGGCACGCCGATGCAGTAGGCGATACTGGCCAGGATGCCGCCGACGAATCCGGAGGTGCGGTCCAGCCCGCCGGCCAGGTTGGCGTAGGTCGGCAGAAAGATCATCCACAGGTAGTACTGCAGGCCGTTCAGCTGCACGACGAAGACGATGAACACCTCCTTCGGGAACTTCGCGATGGAGGCCAGGATCGAGACGGCGCTGACACCGTGTCCCGGCCCGGTCTTCTCGAAGGCGGGCGTCTCCGCCAGACCGCGGCGCAGATATAGGCCGAACAGCGACATCGCCGCGCCGAGCAGGAACGGCACGCGCCAGCCCCAGGATGCCAGGGCCTCCGGCGTCAGGGACGACGTCGTCAGGCTCGCGACGCCTGTCGCCGCCAAGACCGACAGGCCGATTGAAAGCTGTTGCGGCGATGCGCCGAAGGCCCGGTTGCGGCTGCCGGCATGTTCGTTGAGGAAGGTGATGGCGATCTGGTATTCGCCGCCGGCCGAAAAGCCCTGCAGCAGCCTTGCCGCGACGATCAGGATCGGCGCGGCGATGCCGATCTGCGCATAGGTCGGGCAGAGCGCGATCACCAGGCCGCCGATGCCGGCCATAATGATGGTCGCGGACAGCATCGTGCGGCGGCCGTATTTATCGGCCAGCGGCGACAGCACGAAGGCGCCGATCGGCCGGCCGAGGAACCCGATGGCGAAGGCCGAGAAGCTGGCGATCAGTGATGCCGTCGCGTCATCCGCCGGGAATATCTGTGCCGCGAAAATGCCCGCCAGGATGCCGTAGATCGACCAGTCGTACCATTCGATGAAATGCCCGATCGCCCCGCCGACCAGAGTCCGGACCCGCCCGGTGGCCGCCGGTCCGGCTAGGGTTGCGCCGGCCGCCCCGGCGTGAAGTCTCTCGCTCATGATGCCCCCTGTTGATTCTTGTGGTCAGGTGCCGGTCAGGTGCTCCCGGCCAGGTTTGCGAGCTTCCGGTCCACCAGCTCCGCCAGCAGCGCCAGGTTGCGCTCGAAATACGCGGCGTCCTTGTCGAGGAACCGCTCGAGGCTCAGCCCCCGGATCGCGATCAGCATGAATTCGAACAGCGCCGCCAGCTCCGGGCGCCGTGCCTCGGACAGGACGTGGCGTTCGAGCCAGGGCGGCAGTACCCGCTGCATCGTCTCTTGGCGATGGGCCACGACCTTCTCATGGAAGGCCGGGTCGGCGCGGGTGCCGATGATGATTTCCCAGATCGCCCAGTATTCGGGATCGCCATAGATCTCCCAGAGATGGGCGACCAGGCTGGGCACGTCGATCCGCCCGTCCGGCGTGACATGGTCCTGCTGCCGGATGCGGTGCAGGACCCGCTCCGTCATCCGGTCCAGCACGCCCAGCATCAGCTCGTCCTTGGTCGCGAAGTGATGGTGCAGGGCGCCGGTGGTCACGCCCGCCCGGCGGGCGATCAGCGCCGTCGTGGTGCCGGAGAAGCCAACCTCCTGCAGCAGCGCCGCCGCCGCGTGAAGCAGCAGCGCCTGGGTTTCGGTGCTTCGGTCGACCTGCCTGCGCCTCGCCTGAGTCATTCGATGTCCGGATCAAATATCATACATATTGGTTGGTATGTTTCTTGAGCCCCTCATGTCAACCCAGGACACGGAGAGCGGAAACGTGCGCCCAATTGCTTTCGGGCGGGAATCGATGGCTGGAGCGTCAGCCATGCGCACTTCGGTGGTGTTGGCGACGGCCCACAGCGTGTCCCGGCGGTTGTCCGTTTTCCGTGATCTCAAGCAATGTCTGGTCTTGGGGCGTCAGCCCGACTCCAGGAGCGCGCAAACGGCCCGCCCCGCTGGATTTTGGCGATGTCCGGTCTTGAGACGCGGGAGCACTGTCGGCTTGTGGC
>NZ_JANX01000078.1 GCF_000767795.1 Inquilinus limosus MP06
CACCGGCATCGGCGTGAACCGCCGCGGCGACAACCTGGTGCTGGAGATCCCGGGCGACGTCACCTTCGCCACCGATTCCGCGACCATCAAGCCACAATTCTACGGGCCGCTCGACCAGGTCGCGGCGACGCTGAACCAGTATACCGAGACCTACATCGACGTGGTCGGCCACACCGACAACACCGGCCCGGCCGAGTACAACCAGCGGCTGTCGGAGGCGCGGGCGCGCTCGGTCGCCGACTACATCGCCTCCCGCGGGGTCTATCCGCCGCGGATCAATATCGGCGGCGCCGGAGAGGACCAGCCGAAGGCCAGCAACGCCACCGCGGCCGGGCGGCAGGAGAACCGGCGGGTGGAGCTGACGATCCGGCCGAACGGGCAATAGTCCCGACAGGATTCCTTCGACCAAAGTCGGAGGCGGTACGCGACGGGTTCACAACCCGAAGCACGGCACGTTACGCTCATTGCCGGACATAAGATCCGCAACGGGAGGAACGGCCATGCAGCTGAGTCGCGACGACCTTTTGCGTGCCTATCGCCAGATGCGCCTGATCCGGGAGTTCGAGGATCGGGTCCATCTCGAATTCGCCACAGGTGAGATTCCGGGCTTCGTCCATCTCTATGCCGGTGAGGAGGCCAGCGCCGTCGGCGTCTGCCTGCACCTGACCGACCGGGATTCGATCGCCAGCACCCATCGCGGCCATGGCCACTGCATCGCCAAGGATTGCGACCCGGTGGCGATGATGAAGGAGATCTACGGCCGCAAGGACGGGCTGTGCGGCGGCAAGGGCGGGTCGATGCACATCGCCGACCTGTCCAAGGGCATGATGGGCGCCAACGGCATCGTCGGCGGCGGCCCACCGCTGATCTGCGGCGCCGCGCTGGCCGCCAAGACGCTGGGCACCGGCGGGGTCGCCGTGTCCTTCACCGGCGACGGCGGCTCGAACCAGGGCACCACCTGCGAGGCGCTGAACCTGGCCACGGTGTGGAAGCTGCCGGCGATCTTCGTGTTCGAGAACAACGGCTATGCCGAGGCGACCTCGAGCAAGTATTCGGTCAGCTGCAAGGACATCGTCGAGCGCGCCCAGGCCTTCGGCATGCCCGGCGTCGTGGTCGACGGCCACGACTTCTTCGCGGTGTGGGAGGCGGCGCGGGAGGCGATCGAGCGGGCCAGGTCCGGCAACGGCCCGACCCTGATCGAGGTCAAGCTGAACCGCTATTACGGCCATTTCGAGGGCGACGCCCAGACCTACCGCGCCCCCGGCGAGGTCGACGCCATCCGGGCCCAGCGCGACAGCCTGGACCTGTTCCGCAACCGCGTCACCGAGGCCGGACTGCTCGATATCGCGCAGATGGACGCCATCGACGCCGAGATCAAGCGGGCGATCGAGAGCGCCGTGGTCGAGGCCAAGGCCGCCGCGGTGCCGGGGCCGGCCGATCTCCTGACCGACGTCTACGTCTCGTACTGAGGGAGGCAGGGCATGAGCAGGAAGAGCTTCCGCCAGGCGGTCAACGAGGCGCTGGCGCAGGAGATGCGGCGCGACCCGCGCGTGATCATCATGGGCGAGGACATCTCCGGCGGCTCCGGCGCGCCGGGCGAGCAGGATGCCTGGGGCGGGCCGCTCGGCGTCACCAAGGGGCTGTACAAGGAGTTCGGGCCCAGCCGCGTGCTGGACGCGCCGATCACCGAGAGCGCCTTCATCGGCGCCGCGGCCGGCGCGGCGGCCAGCGGCCTCAGGCCCGTCGCCGAACTGATGTTCGTCGACTTCATGGGCGTCTGCTTCGACCAGATCTTCAACCAGGCCGCCAAGTTCCGCTACATGTTCGGCGGCAAGGCGGTGACGCCGCTGACCATCCGCACCATGTACGGCGCTGGCTTCCGCGCCGCGGCGCAGCACAGCCAGTGCCTGTACCCGGTGTTCACCCACATCCCCGGGCTGAAATGCGTGGTGCCGTCCTCGCCCTATGAGGCGAAAGGCCTGCTGATCCAGGCGATCCGCGACGACGATCCGGTGATCTTCTTCGAGCACAAGGTGCTGTACGACATGGAGGAGGAGGTGCCGGACGAGCCCTACACCATCCCCTTCGGCGAGGCGAACCTGGTGCGCGAGGGCGAGGATGTCACCATCGTCGCCATCGGCCGCATGGTGCAGATGGCCAAGGCGGCGGCGGATGTCTTGGCCAAGGAAGGCGTCGACTGCACCATCATCGACCCGCGCACGACCTCGCCACTCGACATGGACACGATCCTGGAGAGCGTGGAGGAGACCGGGCGGCTGGTGGTGGTGGACGAGGCCAGCCCGCGCTGCAACCTGGCGACCGACATCTCGGCCCAGGTGGCGGACCAGGCCTTCGGCGCGCTGAAGGCGCCGATCAAGATGGTGTCGCCGCCGCATGTGCCGGTGCCGTTCTCGGCGGCGCTGGAGGACCTGTACATCCCCGACGCGGCCAAGGTGGCGGCGGCGGTGCGGACGGTGATGGGCGCGCCGGACCGGCGGGAGGCCGCGGAATGAGCGGGACCATCCACCCGATCACCATGCCGAAATGGGGCCTGGCGATGACCGAGGGCATGCTCGCCGCCTGGACGGCGGAGGAGGGCGCGCGGATCGAGCCGGGCACCGAGATCGTCGACATCGAGACCAGCAAGATCACCAACGCGCTGGAATCGCCGGTCGCCGGCACGCTGCGCCGGCGGGTGGCCGAGGAAGGGCAGACCCTGCCGGTCGGCGCCCTGCTCGGCGTGGTGGTCGAGGGCGAAGTGGATGACGGCGAGCTCGACCGTTTCATCGCCGCCTTCCAGGCCGAGGCCGCGGCCGCGGCCGAAAGCGCCGCCCCGCCGCCCGAGCCCAAGGTGATCCAGGCCGGCGGCCGGCCGGTCCGGGCGCTGGTGACGGGCGAGGGCGACGGCACGCCGGTCGTCCTGATCCACGGCTTCGGCGGCGACCTCAACAACTGGCTGTTCACCCAGCCGGCGCTGACCGGCCGCCCGGTCCACGCCATCGACCTGCCGGGTCATGGCGGCTCCGGCAAGGAGGTCGGGGCCGGCGACATCGCGGCACTGGCCGGCGCGGTGCTGGCCTATCTCGACGCCGCCGGCATCGCCCGGGCGCATCTGGTCGGGCATTCCCTGGGCGGGGCCGTCGCCCTGGCCACGGCGCTGGACGCGCCGGAGCGGGTGGCGTCGGCGACGCTGATCGCCCCGGCCGGGCTCGGGGCGGAGATCAACAGCGGTTATATCGACGGCTTCATCGGCGCGCAGAAGCGCAAGGACCTGAAGCCGCATCTCGAGGCGCTGTTCGCCGACCCCGATTTGGTGACCCGCGACCTGGTCGAGGACGTGCTGAAGTACAAGCGCCTGGACGGGGTCGAGGCGGCGCTGAGGACGATCAGCGGCGCCGTCTTTCCCGGCGGCCGCCAGGCGGTATCGCTGCGCGACCGGATCGGCTCGGCCAGGGTGCCGGTCCAGGTGATCTGGGGCACCGCCGACGCCATCCTGCCGGCCGCCCATGCCGACGGGCTGCCGGCCTCGGTCCCGGTGCACCGCTTCGACGGCAAGGGCCACATGGTCCATATGGAGGCGGCGGCCGAGGTGAACCGGCTGCTCTCGACATTCATCGGAAACGGCTAAACGCCTCTCCGGGCCAGGATCTCCCGGCCGATGCCGGCCGGGAGATCACACCACGACTCAAAGCACGAAGTCGCCGGCCGCCAGGGTGATCGCCCCGGTCAGGCCGATGCTGAAATCGGCGGTGCCGTCGCCGTTGACGTCGCCGCTGACCACGGTGCTGCTGCCGACGACCTCCGCCCGCAACTCGCCGGCATGATGGCCGAAGGCGGCGGAACCGATGAAGGTGAAGGCCTGGTTCCCGGCGATCGCGGTGTCGGCGTCGATGCCGGAGAGGTCGATCCGGTCCCCCTGGGCCTGGCTGAAATCGGCGATCCGGTCGGCATTGGCGCCGAGGCCGCTGTCGCCGATGGCGAGATAGACGAAGCGGTCCGCCCCGGCATCGCCGACCAGGGTATCGGCCCCGCCGCGCCCGGTGAGCACGTCATCGCCGCCCAGGCCGCGCAGCGCGTTGGCGCCGGCGTCTCCCGACAGCGCGTCGGCCAGGGTCGAGCCGACGATGTTCTCCACCGCCACCAGCACGTCGCCCTGGGCCTCTCCGCCGCTCGGCTGGACGCCGGGCTGGAGATCGAGGGTCACACCGGCCGTGCTGTTGGAGTAGTAGGCGGTGTCGATGCCCGCGCCGCCGTCCAGCCGGTCGGCCTCGGCGCCGCCGGTGAGAATATCGTTGCCGGCATCGCCGATCAGGACGTCGTCCCCAGTGCGGCCCTGGAGGTTGTCGTCGCCCCCGAAGCCGCGCAGCAGGTTGGCGCCGCCGTCCCCCTGCAGCGTGTCGGCCAGGGTTGAGCCGATCACGTTCTCGAAGTTGGTAAGGACGTCGCCCTGGGCCTCGCTGCCGGCGCCGAGTCCGATGCCGATCGCCAGGTCGATCCGCACCCCGGCGGTGCTGTTGGTGTAGTAGAGCGTGTCGATGCCGTCGCCGCCGTCAAGCGTGTCGGCGCCGAGGCCGCCTTCGGCCACGTCGTTGCCGGCGCCGCCGCGCACGATATCCGCCCCCTCATGGCCGCGGAGGTCGTCATTGCCGGTGCCGCCATCGAGCGTATCGTCGCCTGCGAGCCCGAGGAGAGTGTCGTTGCCGCCCGATCCCGACAGGACGTTGGCGCCGTTGGACCCGGTGATGGAATCGGAACCGTCGCCGCCCTGGATATTCTCGATGTCGGTGCCTATTCCTTCGCCTTCGGCCTCGCCGCCATGACCGAGGCCGCCGATCACGACCGTCACGCCGATGGCGCCGCCATAGACGGCCGTGTCGATGCCGCCGCCGCCGCCCAGGATGTCCACACCGGTCCCGCCGTTGAGCACATCGTTGCCGGCGCTGCCGTCGAGGATATCATTGCCGGCGGCGCCGCTGAGCACGTCGTCGCCGAGCTGGCCGCGAATGCTGTTGTCCGCGGCATTTCCGGTCAGCTGGTCGTTGCCGTAATACGAGCCGACGAGGTCCTCGAAATCATCGGCGATTACGTCGCCCTCGGCGTAGCCGCCGGACGCCGTCAGTGCGGTCAGGTCGACCTGCACGCCGGTGCTGGCATGATAGTTGAGCTGGTCGATCCCGGCGCCGCCGCTAAGGTGATCCGCGCCGTCCCAGCCTGCGATGGCATCGTTGCCGTCGCCGCCGGTGATCTGGTCATCGCCGGCTCTTCCCGATATGGCATCGTCGCCGTCGCCGCCATCGAGGATATCGCCCGCATCGCCGCCGCCGAGCTGGTCGTTCCCGCCCATTCCCCGGTATTCGATGTCGGTATTGACGGCGATGGAGGCGGACAGATAGTCGTTGGCGCCGGTGCCGATGATGATCTCGATGTCGGCAGCGACCGTGCCGCCCGCCGCGCCCTGGGACAGAGATACGCCGGCGGCGCCGGTGAAGGTGACAGTGTCGATGCCGGCGCCCCCGATCAGGCTGCCGCCGCCGCCCGGCACGATCAGCGTGTCGTTGCCGTTTCCACCATCCAGCGTGTCGGTGCCGCCGAGGCTGGACAACGTATCGTTACCGTCGCCGCCGATCAGCACATTCGCCGCCGTCGATCCGGTGAGCGCATCGTTGCCGCCTGTGCCGGTGATGTTCTCGATGTCGCCGGCCACCGTATCGCCTTCCGCCTCGCCGCCATCGGCGATGTCGCCGATCACGACCGTGACACCCGCCGTGCCGCCATAGACGATGGTGTCGACCCCGGCGCCGCCGATCAGGATGTCCGCGCCGGTGCCGCCGTTCAGCATGTCATTTCCGTCACCGCCATTCAGGATATCGGCCCCGGCCGCTCCGGACAGCGTGTCGTTCCCGCCCAGGCCGCTCGCGCTGTCGTTGTCGGAAGTGCCGGCAAACACGTCGTTGCCGCTTGTGCCTGTGAAAGTCGCCATGAATCCCTCCCTGGAAAATGGTTCTTGACCGACGGCCCGATAGGCCGCGCGGTTTGTATAATGGATACAGAATGTCCCTTTATGACCCAGGTCTCAAGCGTGAGCATGCCGACCGCGAGCCCGTTGCGGCGCCCGGCCTCGCCCGCTAGCCTTCCGCTCGCGTGCAAGACGCATCCGGTCCGCGGGAAGGGCAGCGCCCACTTGCCAGCGAGCGTCGCCTCCTGCGCCGATCCTTCTTTCTGCCCGTCGATGCGGATGCCGGGCGTGTGAAAGGAGGAGCGTCATGCCCCATCCCTATGCCCGGGACCTGCCCGCGTCACCCGATCCGGAGCAGCAGAGGAGGCGCGCCAAGGACCTGCTGAAGGCGCTGCGCGCCGGCGATGCCGGGGCGATCGCAAGGGTCCGCTACAGCCATCCCCGGCTGGCCCACCGCCCGGATGCCGAGCTGGTCGCCGCGGCGAAGCTGAGCGACGCGCAATGGGTGGTCGCCCGCGAATACGGCTTCGCCAGCTGGCCCAGGCTGCAGGCGCATCTGGCCGGTGAGCCGCCGGAGATCGCCCGGCCGTTCGAGGTCGAGCTGCAATACTACCGCGACCGCGCCGCCGGGATCCGCAGCAACCACCGCACCGGCGAGGCCGGGTCGCTGCGCCTGGTGCAGCGCTTCCACCCGCGCTTCGCCGCCGCGTCCGAGGCCGAGATCCGTGCCGCGGAGCTGAGCCAGGAGGATGCCGAGCTGGTGGTCGCCCGCAGCCACGGCTTCGACGGCTGGGACGGGTTCGCCGCGCGGATCGGGGCGATGCAGGCCGGCCGGGCCGAGGAGCCGTTCCGCACCGCCTTCGAGGCGATCCGCGGCGACGACCGCGCCGGCCTGGCAGCGGTGCTCGCGGCGCATCCCGGCCTGGTCAATGCCAAGGGCACCAACGGCAACCGGCTGCTGATGCTGGCGATCTCGATGGACCGGATGGTCCTGGCCGGCGACCTGCTCGACGCCGGCGCCGATCCGGCCCTTACCAACGACAAGGGCTGGGGGCCGCTGCACGACATCGCCTATGGTGGTGGTCGTGGCGACCGTGAAGCGCGGCTGGCCCTGCTCGACCGGCTGATCTCGGCCGGCGCCTCCGTCGAAGCGGAGGCCTACGGCGACGGCGGCACGCCGCTGGCGGTCGCGCTGTTCTGGGGCCATACGGCGATGGCGGAACGGCTGGTGGCTGAGGTGGCGGCGCCGCTGAACCTGCGCATCGCCGCCGGGCTTGGCCGGATGGACCTGGTCGCCCTGTTCTTCGAGGCCGACGGCCCCCTGCGGCCGGAGGCGGGATACCATCGCGGCTTCTACCGGCCGCACAGCGGCTTCCCGGAATGGCACATGACCGGCGCGCCGCAGGAGGTGCTGGACGAGGCGCTGACCTGGGCCGCCCGCAGCGGCCGGATCGAGGCGATGGCGGCGCTGCTGGCCCGCGGCGCCGACATCGACGGCGTGCCGCACAACGGCGCCGCGCTGCACTGGGCGCTGCTGTGCCATCGCACCGAGGCGGTGGAGTGGCTGCTGGGGCAGGGGGCGGATGTCGACCGGCGCGCCGTATGGGGCGACACCGCCGACGTCACGCCGCTGCACATGGCGGCCGGCTGGGCCAACGACCCTCGCGCCGCCCGGCTGCTGCTGGACCGCGGGGCGGACCCGACCATCCGCGACCGCACCTACAACAGCACGCCGCTCGGCTGGGCCGAGCATTTCGGCCATCCCGAGGTGGCCGCCGTGCTGAGAGGCGGTGCGGAAGGCGGGGCCTGAGCTGCCGGCCGGTCCGGGGCGTCTCGGGCCCCGGACCGGTCGCCCTCACACGGTCCGGTCCCGCAGCCTGCGCAGCAGCGACAGGGTGTAGATCAGGACGAACAGATAGATGAACAGCTCCTGCTGCTCGGCGGCGCGGTAGGGCTTGGGACCCTGGCCGAAGCCGAACAGGTGCAGCCATTCCGGCAGGATCGTCACCAGCACCAGCGCCGCCGCGGTGAAGCCGGCGAAGGTCGGCATCAGCCACCAGGGCCGGGCGATGCGCAGCCGGCCGGTCGCGGCCGTCACCAGCGGATAGAGGATGCCGCCGACATAGATCGCGGTCTCCAGCAACGCCCGCGGCTTCTGGTCGAACCAAGCGGAGGTGTTGTGCAGGTTGGTCTCCTGCTGGTCGTTGACCTGGGCGAACCAGCCCTCGGCCGCCCAGCCGGCATAGTGCTGGCCCCAGCTGATCTCCTCACCGAGCATGTAGAACGACCCCAGCGCCAGCAGGGCCGCCCAGATCGTCAGGCCGGGATCCCGTGCGGCACGGGCGCGCCCGAACAGGACCAGGCCGGCGATCAGCGACGCCAGCAGGATGGCCGCCTGGGTGTTCTCAAGCACGCCGAGCTCGCCTTCGAGCACGGTCATGCGCAGATCGGGACGGAGATAGAGGGCGAGGCTGAAGGCCAGGAACAGGACGAGCGGCAGGATGACGGTGATGCCGAAGGGCAGATCATCGGCCGCCCGCGTGCGGGACGGGGCGAAGGTAACCAATGACTCGAAACTCCAAGAACCGATGCCCCTCGGCCCTGGTGTTACGGAATTATGACGGCCGTGTCGACCAGCAATCTCCGGCTGTGGCGGATACCCGGCAACTCACTCCAATGGCGAATCGTCGTCCCCGCCGATAGCGTCCTGGACCGCATCGACCGCGGCATCCTGCACGACGGCGGTGGCCGCGTCCTGCACGGCGCTGATCGCCGAGTCCTGGAGATCGCTGACCGGCTGCAGCGTGGCGTCGGCCGTCCGCCGCAAGGAGGTGAGCACCGAATCGGCCGTGGCCAGCAGATGCCGGAAGCCCGGAATACCCTCGCAGTGGGCGCGGGGCGCCGGAGAGGCCGCCAGCGCCTGTTCGCAGCGTTCCAGGCTGCCGGCCAGGATCGCCACCGGCGCCGGGGCCGCATCGTCGCCGCTGTCCTCGATCAGGTAGTAGACCGGCGTGACGGCCGCCCGGGCCACGATCGCCGCTGCGAAGATGATCACTGCCGATCGCATGTTCGGCCTCGCCGGTCGTTTTCGGGAGGGCCCGACCGTACACGCCGGGGGGCACCGAAGGCCAGACCGGGATTGTCGCAAGATAACGCCGGCGGCTTCGCGGAAACCGCGCATGGTGCCAAATTGTCCGGAAAGCCGGAATTGGCTGGGGGACTAGGATTCGAACCTAGGCTGGCGGAGTCAGAGTCCGCTGTCCTACCACTAGACGATCCCCCAGCGGCCGGCGGGAGGGTGTCTACCCCAGCGATCCGCCCGTGTAAAGGCCTGTGTGAACGAACGGCAGCCATGTCGATAAAGGATGCGACTCCCGGCCCATTTCCTCTTTGGCCATGGCTGCGCTACAGTTCGATGAAGGGACGGAGGCGCCGTTCGAAACGGGACGGACGGCCATGGAAGGAATGTCAGTGGTGGAGTCGATCGCGATCTCGGAGGCCACCGCGGCCGGCGATCGACGTCGGACGGCGAGGCCCGAACCTCTCTATGCCGCGGTGGATCTCGGCACCAACAACTGCCGGCTGCTGATCGCGCGCGCCGCGACCGGCGGTTTCCAGGTGGTCGATGCGTTCAGCCGCATCGTCCGGCTGGGTGAGGGCGTCGGCGCCACAGGGCGGCTGCAGCCCGAGGCGATGCAGCGCACCCTGTCGGCGCTGCGCATCTGCGCCGCCAAGATCCGGCGCCAGAACGTGATCCTGTCGCGCGCCGTGGCGACCGAGGCCTGCCGTCAGGCCGACAACTTCCCGGCCTTCCGCGACCGGGTGCGGCGCGAGACCGGGCTGAGGCTGGAGATGATCCCGGCGGCGGAGGAGGCGCGCCTGGCGGCGGCCGGCTGCGCCCCGCTGCTGGACCCCGCGATCCCGCACGCGATCATCTTCGACATCGGCGGCGGGTCGACCGAGTTGACCTGGCTGGAGATCGATTCCGACGGCCAGCCGGTGACGCTCGACGCGCTCAGCATGCCGCTCGGCGTCGTCTCGCTGGCTGAGCAGCATGGCGGCCACGAGGTCTCGCCCGAGACCTATGCGGCGATGAGCGCCACCACCGCCGCCGCCCTGGCCGGGTTCGAGGCGCGCAACAACCTGCGCGGGCTGATCGCCCAGGGCCGGGTGCAGATGATCGGCTCTTCCGGCACCGTCACCACCCTGGCCGGGGTGCATCTCGGCCTGCCGCGTTACATCCGCTCCGAGGTCGACGGCTGCACCCTGACCTTCGAGGAGGCGCGGCGCGCCAGCCGCATGCTGCTGGGCCTCGACTATGCCGGGCGGTCGTCCTATCCCTGCATCGGCCGCGACCGCGCCGACCTGGTGCTGGCCGGCTGCGCCATCCTCGAGGCGATCTGCGACACTTGGCCGGTCGGCAAGCTGCGGGTGGGTGATCGCGGCGTGCGCGAAGGCATCCTGTTCGACCTGCTGGCCGAGGCGCAGAAGCGCCGCGCCTGATCACATCCGGAACCGATGAAGACACCGAAGAAGCCTGGAGCCGCGGGCGGCGCGAGGGCAGAGGGGCCGAGCGGCCGCGGCAGCCGCGGCCTGACCGTGCGCGTGAAGACCGCCAAGCAGCGCACCCCGTCCTCCACCCGCTGGCTGGAGCGCCAGCTCAACGACCCCTATGTCGCCGAGGCCAGGCGTCTGGGCTACCGCTCGCGCGCGGCCTTCAAGCTGCTGCAGCTCGACGACAAGCTGGGCCTGCTGCGCCGCGGCATGCGCGTGGTCGATCTCGGCTGCGCCCCCGGCGGCTGGGTGCAGGTGGCGCTGGAGCGGGTGGGGCCGCAGGGGAAGGTGGTCGGCATCGACTATCTCGGCATGGACCCGGTGCCGGGCGCGACCATCCTGGAACTCGACTTCCTCGACCCCACCGCGCCGGCCCGGCTGAAGGAGGCGCTGGCCGGTCCGGCCGACCTCGTGCTCAGCGACATGGCGGCGCCGACCGTCGGCCACCCGGCGACCGACCATCTGCGCATCATGGCGCTGGCCGAGACCGCGGCCGACTTCGCCCTCGACGTGCTGGTGCCGGGCGGCGCCTTCGTCGCCAAGCTGTTCCAGGGCGGGGCGGAGAAGGACCTGCTCGATATCCTGAAGCGCAACTTCGCCAAGGTCCGCCACGTCAAGCCGGCCGCCAGCCGGCAGGACAGCTCCGAGGTCTATGTGGTGGCCACCGAGTTCAAGGGGCGGGAGGCCGGCGCATAGGGCGCCGTTGCGTCCCGTCCGGCCCTCATGATCCGCTCGACGCAACGCTGGCCCCCTAGATCTGCGCTTCACAACGCCCGGAGGGGGGTTATATTGCGGCGCTTCCAAGCTCTGGGAGCCTCCACATGCAGTTCCGCGACGCCCTGACCTTCGATGACGTCCTGCTGGTCCCGCAGGCCTCGTCGATCCTGCCCGCCGAAGCGGACACGCGGACCAGGCTGACCAAGCGGATCGAGCTGGGCATCCCGCTGCTCTCCGCCGCCATGGACACCGTCACCGAGGCGCCGCTGGCCATCGCCATGGCCCAGGCCGGCGGCATCGGCGTGATCCACCGCAACCTCGACATCGACCGCCAAGCCGAGGAGGTGCGCAAGGTCAAGCGCTTCGAAAGCGGCATGGTGGTGAACCCGATCACGATCGGCCCGAACGCCTCGCTGGCCGAGGCGCTGGCGCTGATGGACCGGCACGGCATCTCCGGCATCCCGGTGGTCGAGGACAACGGCAAGCTGGTCGGCATCCTGACCAACCGCGACGTCCGCTTCGCCACCAACCCGACCCAGCCGGTGCGCGAGCTGATGACCAAGGAGAACCTGGTCACGGTGCGCGAGGGGGTCGGCAAGGATGAGGCCAAGCGCCTCCTGCACCAGAACCGGATCGAGAAGCTGCTGGTCGTCGATGACGCCTTCCGCTGCATCGGCCTGGTCACCGTCAAGGACATCGTCCGCGCCCAGCTGCACCCGAACGCCTGCAAGGACGAGCAGGGCCGCCTGCGCGTCGCCGCCGCCACCGGCACCGGCGACAAGGGCATCTCCCGCGCCGAGGCGCTGTTCGACGCCGGCGTCGACGTGTTGGTGCTGGACACCGCGCACGGCCATTCCGAGGGCGTGCTGAAGAGCGTGGAGCGGGCGCGCCGCCTGACCAACTCGACCCAGCTGGTGGCCGGCAACGTCGCCACCGCCGACGCCGCCAAGGCGCTGATCGATGCCGGGGCGGATGCGGTGAAGGTCGGCATCGGCCCGGGGTCGATCTGCACCACCCGCATGGTCGCCGGCGTCGGCGTGCCGCAGCTGACCGCGGTGATGGACTGCGTCGAGGCCTGCCGCAAGGCCGGCATCCCGGTGATCTCCGACGGCGGCATCAAGTATTCCGGCGACCTGGCCAAGGCCATCGCCGCCGGCGCCGATGTGGTGATGCTGGGCTCGCTGTTCGCCGGCACCGACGAGGCGCCGGGCGAGGTGATCCTGTACCAGGGCCGCTCCTATAAGAGCTACCGCGGCATGGGCTCGCTGGGCGCCATGGCGCGCGGCTCGGCCGACCGCTACTTCCAGCAGGAGGTGTCGGACACGCTGAAGCTGGTGCCGGAAGGCGTCGAGGGCCGGGTGCCGTACAAGGGCCCGATCGCCAATGTCATCCACCAGCTGGTGGGCGGGCTGAAGGCGGCCATGGGCTACACCGGCAGCCGGACCATCGCCGACCTGCACCAGCGGGCCGAGTTCGTGCGCATCACCAATGCCGGCCTGCGCGAGAGCCATGTGCACGACATCACCGTGACCCACGAGGCCCCGAACTACCGGCCGGGGCTGTAAGGGAGCTTCCTTCCCGAACCGTCATTGCGAGCGCAGCGAAGCAATCCAGGGGCCAGTGTGAACCGGCCCTGGATTGCTTCGTCGGCTTCGCCTCCTCGCAATGACGGTGAAGGGCCTGCGTCGTCCTGCGACTGGCCCCTTCCGTCATCGCCTCCTATTCTGGCCGGCCCACGCTTCAACCGGCACGGTCGGACATGGACAGCCAGGACGATCCCTATCTGTGGCTCGAGGACATCGAGGGCGAGAAAGCCCTCGACTGGGTCCGGGCGCGTAATGCCGAGAGCACCGGCCGCCTCGCCGAGACGGCGGAGTTCGAGCGGATGCGCCGGCAGATGCTGGAAATCCTCGATTCCGAGGAGAAGCTGCCGCACATCGTCCGCCGCGGCGACCGCTGCTACAATTTCTGGCGCGACGCGGCCCATCCGCGCGGCCTGTGGCGGCGCACCACGCTCGCCTCCTTCCGTACCGCCGAGCCGGTGTGGGAGGTGCTGCTGGACCTCGACGCGCTGGCCGAGACCGAGGGCGAGAACTGGGTCTGGCACGGCTCCGACGTGCTGGAGCCGGACTTCAGGCGCGCCCTGATCGCCCTGTCGCGCGGCGGCGCCGACGCCCATGTCGTCCGCGAATTCGACCTGGAGAGCCGCAGCTTTGTGCCGGATGGCTTCTTCCTGCCCGAAGCCAAGAGCCGCTTCGGCTGGAAGGACGTCGATTCGATCTATATCGGCACCGATTTCGGCCCGGGGTCGCTGACCCGCTCCGGCTATCCGCGCGTCGCCAAGCTGTGGCGTCGCGGTGAGCCGCTGGAGGCGGCGACGATCGTCTATGAGGGGCGGGAGGACGATCTCGCCGTCGACGCCGTCCATGACGACTTCCCCGGCTTCGAGCGGGATTTCGTCTCCCGCCGCATCGATTTCTACACCAGCGAGCTCTACCTGCTGGGCGACGACGGCGCCCTGACCCTGATCGACGTGCCGCGCGACGCCGAGGCCGGCACCCACGGCCCCTGGCTGCTGGTGTCGCCGCGCACGGACTGGACGGTCGGCGGCCGCACTTTTGCCGGCGGTTCGCTCCTGGCCGCTCCGTTCGACGATTGGCTGGCCGGCAAGCGCGAGCCCGTCGCCCTGTTCGAGCCGACCGAGACCACGGCGCTGTCGAGCTATTCCGGCACTCGCAACCACCTGGTGCTGCAGATCCTCGACGACGTGAAGAGCCGGGTGGAGGTGCTGACGCCGGGCGAGGGCGACTGGCGGCGCCAGGCGCTGGAAGGGCTGCCCGAGGCCGCGACCATCGCCTATGTCGGCACCGCGCCGCACCAGGATGACGACATCCTGGTCCTGGCCTCGGGATTCCTCGAGCCGGACACGCTGTATCGCGGCACCGCCGGCCAGCCCGGCTTCGAGATGCTGAAGCAGGCGCCGGCCTTCTTCGACGCCTCGCCCTATGCGGTGGAGCAGCATTTCGTCGCCTCGGCCGACGGCACCCGGGTGCCGTATTTCGTGGTCGCCCGGAAGGACCTGCCGCGAGACGGCAGCGCGCCCGTGCTGCTGACCGGCTATGGCGGCTTCGAGGTGCCGCTGCTGCCGCACTACATCCCGGGCGAGGGGCGGCTGTGGCTCGACCGCGGCGGCGTCTATGCCGTGGCCAATATCCGCGGCGGCGGCGAATACGGGCCGCGCTGGCACCAGGCGGCTTTGCGCGAGAACCGGCCGCGCGCCTATGAGGATTTCGCCGCCGTGGCGCGCGACCTGGTGGCCCGCGGCATCACCTCCGTCCCGCGCCTCGGCATCGAGGGCGGCAGCAATGGCGGCCTGCTGGTCGGCAACATGCTGACGACCTGGCCGGAACTGTTCGGCGCCATCGTCTGCGCCGTGCCGCTCCTGGACATGAAGCGCTACACCAAGCTGCTGGCCGGCGCCTCCTGGACCGCGGAATACGGCGACCCCGACAAGCCGGAGGACTGGGCGTTCCTGCAGACCTTCTCGCCCTACCAGAACCTGCGGCAGGACGCGGCCTACCCGCCGGTGCTGTTCCTGACCTCGACCCGCGACGACCGGGTGCATCCGGGCCACGCCCGCAAGATGGCGGCGAAGATGATCGCGATGGGCAAGGACGTCCGCTACTACGAGAACATCGAGGGCGGCCACGGCGCCGCCGCCAACAACGCCCAAACCGCCTTCAACCAGGCGCTGATCCACGCCTTCCTGTGGGAGAGGCTGACCTAGGGGGGACGCAGCCCCTCAATTCTGAATACCCGTCGTTCAGGTCTGGGGTGCTCCCAGCCGTCCCGGCGGTCGTCAGGATGCCTCCATCTCTGGTTCCACTGATGGAGGCATCTTGACGTTTTCCCCTCTCATGATCCTGGTGGCCGGGCCGTACCGCTCGGGCACCGGCGACGATCCCCGGCTGATCGCGGCCAATATGCGGGCCATGAACGAGGCCGCGCTGCGGCTGTTCCGGGCCGGCCACCTGCCGATCACCGGCGAGGCGCTGGCCCTGCCGCTGGTCGAGACCGCCGGCTCCGCCGGCATCGGCGACGCGGTGTTCGACGAGATCTTCCACCCGATCGGCGAGCGCGTGGCGCGGCACTGCGACGCCTGCCTGCGGATCGGCGGCCCGTCGGTCGGGGCCGAGGCGATGGTGGCGATCTTCGAGCGGGCCGGGCGCCCGGTCTATCGCAGCCTGGCCGATGTGCCGGGATGCACCTGATGCAGGACAGGATCCGGATCAAGTCGGTCGAGACCCTGTCCGACGACTGGTACGTGCTGAAGAAGACCACCTTCGACTACCGGCGCCAGGACGGCAGCTGGCAGACCGTCAGCCGCGAGACCTATGACCGCGGCAATGGCGCGGCGATCCTGCTGTACGACCCCGCGCGCGGCCGGGTGCTGCTGACCCGGCAGTTCCGGTTTCCGGCCTATGTCAACGGCCACCCCGAGCCGCTGATCGAGGCCTGCGCCGGCCTGCTCGACGACCGCGACCCGGAGACCGCGATCCGCCAGGAGGCGGAGGAGGAGACGGGCTATCGCGTGGCCGCGCCGCGCCGGGTGTTCGAGGCCTTCATGAGCCCGGGGTCGGTGACCGAGCGGCTGGTCTTCTTCGTCGCCGAGTACAGCCCGGCCGACCGTGCCTCGGATGGCGGCGGTGTGGAGGCCGAGGGCGAGGACATCGAGACGCTGGAGCCGACCCTGGCCGAGGCGCTGGCGATGGTCGGGCGCGGCGAGATCATGGACGGCAAGACCATTCTCCTGCTGCAATACGCCCAGCTGCATCGATTGCTGGACTGAGCGTGATCGCGGGCGTGGCCATCCATCTCCCGCCGGGGAGACCTTTCAGAATTCTCAACACCGTCCTTGCGAGCGCAGCGAAGCAATCCAGGGGCCAGTGTGGACCGGCCCTGGATCGCCACGTCACTTCGCTCCTCGCGATGACGACCCTATGATTGGGTCCAGCCAGGCTGCAGCGAAGAACCGAGCGTGACCACGGGCGAGCCGAACTGGGACGACATCCGCATCTTCCTCGCCGTCGCCCGGACCGGCAGCCTGACCGAGGCCGGGCGACGGCTGGGGCTGAGCCAGCCCACCATCGGCCGCCACCTGCGGTCGCTGGAGGAGGTGGCTCGCGCCCGGCTGTTCGACCG
>NZ_JANX01000079.1 GCF_000767795.1 Inquilinus limosus MP06
AAGCTGTGCGGCATCCTGCTGGAGGCCGCGGTGGCGCCTGACCGGTCCGTCGACTGGATCGTCGCCGGCATCGGCGTGAACGTCGCCCATCACCCGCAGCTGGCCGACTACAACGCCACCAGCCTGCATGCCGCCGGCGCCCGCGACGCGACGGTCGAGACGGTGCTGGAACGGCTGGCCGCGGCGCTGGATGTGCGCCTGGCGGAGTGGCGGGCCGAAGGCTTCGACGCCACCCGGGCGGCCTGGCTGGGCCGCGCCGTAGGCCTCGGCGCCCGCATCACGGTGCGGCTGGAGACCGAGACGCTGGTGGGCGTGTTCGAGCATATCGACCCGACCGGCGCTCTGATCTTGCGCACCGACACCGGCCGGCACAGCATCACCGCGGGCGACGTCTTCTTCGGGAGGGGCTGAGATGCTTCTCGCCATCGATGCGGGCAACACCAACATCGTCTTCGCGGTGTTCGACGGCGCCCAGCAGAAGGGCCAGTGGCGCATCGCCACCGACAGCCGCCGCACCTCGGACGAATATGCCGTCTGGCTGGTCTCGCTGATGGCGATGCGGGGCTTGCGCCCGGTCGACGTCACCCGCTCGATCCTGTCCAGCGTGGTGCCGGCCGCCACCTTCAACCTGGCCAAGCTGTGCCGCGACCATTTCGGCACCGACCCGATGCGCGTCGGCGACCCGTCGGTCGAGCTCGGCATCAAGAACCTGCTGCGCAACCCGCGCGAGGCCGGCGCCGACCGCCTGGTCAACGCCGTCTCCGCCGGGGCCAGCTATCCCAAGCCGCTGATCGTGGTCGATATCGGCACCGGCACCACCTTCGACGTGGTCAACGCCGATGGCGATTTCCTCGGCGGCATCATCGCCCCGGGACCCCAGCTGGCGCTTGACGCGTTGCACAAGGTGGCGGCCCAGCTGCCGAAGGTCGAGATCGTGCGGCCGGAGCAGGTGATCGGCTACGGCACCATCAGTGCCATGCAATCCGGCATGTTCTGGGGCTATCTCAGCATGATCGAAGGCCTGATCACCCGCATCAAGGCCGAGCTGTCGCCGACCGGCACGCCGCCGGTGACGGTGGTGACGACCGGAGGCCTCGGTAGCGTTTTCGCCCAGGCGACCCATATGATCGACCACATCGACAGCGAACTGACCCTGCGCGGACTGCGCCTCATCTACGAGCGAAACGCCACCACATGACTGCCTCTCCCGCGGCCAACGGCCCCGACGACGCCCTCTATTTCCTGCCGCTCGGCGGCGCCGGCGAGATCGGGATGAACCTGTATCTCTACGGTCACGCGGGCCGCTGGCTGATGGTCGATTGCGGGGTGACCTTCGCCGACGAATCGGTGCCGGGCGTCGACCTGATCGTGCCCGACCCGGTGTTCATCGAGCAGCGGCGCGACAATCTGCTGGGCCTCGTCGTCACCCATGCGCATGAGGACCATATCGGCGCCATCACGCTGCTGTGGCCCGATTTGCGCTGCCCGATCTACGCCACGCCCTTCACCGCCGCGGTGCTGCGGATCAAGCTGCGCGAGACCGATTTTGCCGACCGCGTGCCGATCATCGAGGTGCCGCTGGGCGGCGATGTCGAGATCGGCCCGTTCGGCGTCGGCTTCATCACCATGACCCATTCGGTGCCGGAGCCGAACGCCCTGGTGATCCGCACTCGCCATGGCAACGTCATCCACACCGGCGACTGGAAGCTGGACCCGGCGCCGCAGATCGGCGCGGTGACCGACGAGCCGAAACTGCGCCGGCTCGGCGACGAGGGCGTGGTCGCGGTGATGGGCGACAGCACCAACGCCCTCAACCCCGGCCGCTCCGGCTCCGAGGAGGATGTGCGCAAGGGCCTGGCCGAGGTGATCGCGGCCCAGCCGAACCGCGTCGTCGTCACCTGCTTCTCCTCCAACGTCGCGCGCATCCACAGCGTGGCGCTGGCGGCGCAGGCGGCCGGGCGGCAATGCGCCCTGGTCGGCCGGTCGTTGTGGAAGATCATGGAGGCGGCGCAGAGCACCGGCTACATGACCGACCTGCCCGAGCCCTTCGTGCGCGAGGACCAGGCGGGATACATCCCGCGCGACAAGATCGTGCTGATCTGCACCGGCAGCCAGGGCGAGGCGCGGTCGGCCCTGTCCCGCATCGCCGGCGACAGCCACCCGCACATCACGCTGGAGGCCGGGGACACGGTGATCTTCTCGGCCCGCGAGATCCCGGGGAACGAGAAGGCGATCGGCCGGGTGCAGAACGCGCTGGTCGGCGCGGGCATCACCCTGATCACGCCGGACGACGCCAATGTCCATTGCTCCGGCCACCCGGCGCGGGACGAGCTGACCACGCTCTACCAGTGGCTGAAGCCGCAGGCGGTGGTGCCGGTGCATGGCGAAGAGCGGCACATGCGCGCCCATGCGGCGCTGGCCGAGGCCGGGCAGGTGAAGCAGACGCTGATCCCGCGCAACGGTGCCATGATCCGCCTGGCGCCGGGGCCGCTGGAGATCGTCGACAATGTCGAGCACGGCAAGCTGGCGCTGGACGGGCACCATCTGGTGCCGATCGGGGGCGAGGCGATCCGCGACCGCCAGCGCATCATCCACAACGGCGCCGCGGTGGTGACCCTGGTGCTGGACCGCGACGGCCGCCTGGCCGCCGACCCGAAGGTGGCGCTGCTGGGCATCGAGGACGCCGAGGACCAGGCCGACAGCGAGGCCGAGGTGGCGGAGGAGGTGCGCCAGGCGCTCGAGACCCTGCCGCGGGCCCAGCGCAACGACGACACCGCGATCACCGAGGCGGCGCGGGTGACGGTGCGGCGCACGATCCGCAACTGGCACGGCAAGAAGCCGGTCACCGAAGTGCATCTGGTGCGGCTGTAGGGGTCGAAGGGCCGCCTCTTACGCCCCTTCTCCTGTCATTGCCGGGCTTGACCCGGCAATCCAGGGCCCCCAGAGCGGCATCGACAGTCTCTGGATGCCCGGGTCAAGCCCGGGCATGACACTATGGAGCAGGGCAAGGACCAGCCCGGAGGAAGCGCAGCATGATCGGCCGCCTCAACCACGTCGCCATCGCCGTGCCGGACCTGCCGGCCGCGGTGACGCTGTACGGCGAGACGCTGGGGGCGGAGGTGTCGGCGCCGGTCGACCTGCCGGAGCACGGCGTCACCACCGTCTTCGTCACCCTGCCCAACACCAAGATCGAGCTGCTGCACCCGCTGGGCGAGGCCTCGCCGATCGCGAAGTTCCTGGAGCGCAACCCGAAGGGCGGCATCCACCACCTCTGCTACGAGGTCGAGGACATCCGGGCGGCCCGCGACCGGCTGGTCGCGGCGGGGCTGCGCGTGCTCGGCGACGGCGAGCCGAAGATCGGCGCCCATGGCAAGCCGGTGCTGTTCCTGCACCCGGCCGACTTGGCCGGCACCCTGACCGAGATCGAGCAGGTCTGAGCCCTTGGTCGAGCTCTCTCGCAGGAGACCCGTCATTGCGAGCGCAGCGAAGCAATCCAGGGGCCAGTGCGAACCGGCCCCTGGATTGCTTCGTCGGCTTCGCCTCCTCGCAATGACGATCCTTTGCATCGGCAGTCCGGCCTGAGTGCCTCGCGCAGACCGGCCAGGACGAAAAGCCCCATGCCTCCGGCCGGTCCGGACGGGTAAGGAGAGAGAACACTCCGGGAGGGAACGCATGGGCCTGGTCAGCGGCATCGTCGTCTTCGTCATCATCTGGTGGACCGTGATCTTCGCGGTCCTACCCTGGGGCGTGCGGCCCGAGGTCGACGAGGCGCAGCCGGGCCATCAGGTCGGGGCGCCGGCCAATCCGCGGATCTGGCGCAAGGTGCTGATCACCACCGCCATCACTGTCGTGTTATGGGTGGTGATCGACGTCCTCATCACCGAGAACGTGTTCTCCTTCCGGGACTGGGCGGAATCATGGACGAAAGCGCAGCAGTGACGGATCCGGCGCCGCTGAAAGGCTATTGCGCCATCGCCGAACGCGACCCGCTGCACAAGGCCTATCACGACACCGAATACGGCTTCCCGGCCCGCGACGACGCGGTGCTGTTCGAGCGGCTGATCCTCGAGATCAACCAGGCCGGCCTGTCCTGGGACCTGATGCTCAAGAAGCGCGAGACCTTCCGCCAGGCCTATGCCGGCTTCGACATCGACAGGGTGGCGGCCTTCGGCGACGCCGATCGCGCCCGGCTGCTGGCCGACCCCGGCGTCATCCGCAACCGGCTGAAGGTCGACGCCGCGATCGACAACGCCAAGCGGCTTCAGGCAATCCGGGAGAGTCATGGCAGCTTCGCCGCCTGGCTCGACGCCCATCACCCGCTGACCAAGGCGGAGTGGGTGAAGCTGTTCAAGAAGACCTTCCGCTTCACCGGCGGCGAGATCGTCAACGAGTTCCTGATGAGCCTGGGCTACCTGCAGGGCACGCATCACCCAGGCTGCCCGATCTACGACACGATCCTGAAGCTCGACCCGCCCTGGCGGCGTGGCGGCTGAGAGGGCGGCCCTCTCCCATCTTCATTGCTTCGCTGCGCTCGCAATGACGGTGTCATGGTGCGGCCGGTCGGGATAGAGGCATCAGGGACCGGTCGTATCCACGCACAAAAAAACGGCAGGGCCGAAGCGCCTGCCGGTCGAAAACCTGTCTTATTAATTGTGTCCGGCGGATTTAAGTCCTGCCGTCACTCCCGACAGTTTCCTCCCTAAACTCGAGCCTGCCCTTGTCATTGCTTTTGTTCAGGCGAGGCGGACCTTAGCGAGGTTAAACGCGGCTGTCACGCAGAATCGCATGCCCCCCATGCGGTCAGATCAGGGCAAATTTGCACACAAACAAAACCGCCAGGATCGCCACCGCCGGATGGATGTCGCGCACACGTCCCGCGAGTGCCTTGATGCCGACATAGGTGATGAAGCCGAAGGCTATTCCGTGGGCGATTGAGTAGGTCAGCGGCATCGCGATGGCGCAGACCACTGCGGGCACGAACTCGGTCGCATCCTCCCAGTCGATCTCGGACAGGCCGCGCACCATCAGGCAGGCGACGAACAGCAGGGCCGGGGCGGTGGCGAAGGCCGGGATGCTGGTGGCCAGCGGCGCCAGGAACAGGCACAGCAGGAACAGGATCGCGACCACCACCGCCGTCAGCCCGGTGCGGCCGCCGGCATTCACCCCGGCCGCGCTCTCGATATAGCTGGTGACGGTCGAGGTGCCGAGCGCCGAGCCCAAGCAGGCCATGGTGCTGTCGGCCAGGAGGGCCTTTCGCAGCCGCGGCAGCCGGCCCTGCGCGTCCAGCAGGCCGGCGCGGTGCGCCACACCGATCAGCGTGCCGGCATTGTCGAACAGGTCGACGAACAGGAAGGCGAAGACGATGCTGATCAGCCCGACATGCACCGCGCCCGACAGGTCGAGCTGCAGGAAGGTCGGGGCCAGCGACGGCGGCAGGTCGACGATGCCGTTGAACTGCGACACGCCCAGCAGGATGCCGGCCACGGTGACGCCGAGGATGGCGATGATGATGGCGCCTGTGACCCGCAGCGCCACCAGCGCCGCCATGACGATGAAGCCGATCGCCGCCAGGATCGTCGGCACGGCGTGCAGGTTGCCGATGCCGACCATGGTCGCCGGGTTGGCGGCGATGACGCCGGCGTTCTGGAGCGCGATGATGCCGAGGAACAGGCCGATGCCGGCCGAGATCGCCATCTTCAGCGACCGCGGGATGCTGTTCACGATCGCTTCCCGGATCGGCAGGATGCTGATCACCAGGAACAGCACGCCGGACAGGAACACGGCGCCCAGGGCGACCTGCCAGGAATAGCCCATCTGCCCGACCACGGTGTAGGCGAAATAGGCGTTCAGCCCCATGCCCGGCGCCATAGCGATCGGGTAGTTGGCGTAGAAGCCCATGAAGGCCGACGCCACCGCCGAGGCCAGGCAGGTGGCCACGAACACGGCGCCGTGGTCCATCCCGGTGGTGGCCAGGATCTGCGGGTTGACGAAGATGATATACGCCATCGTCAGGAAGGTGGTCGCACCCGCGAGAATCTCGGTGCGCACCGTGGTGCCGTGTTCGGACAGTCCGAACAGACGCTCGAGCATGATGCTGACCCCTCCGGTCGCCGCATGTGAAGGAATTGCGGCAATTATCGGGAGATTCGCCGGCCCGCGGAACCCCGCATGGACAGGCCGCCGGTCCTTCCCTAAAGTCGCGCGCCTGTGTTTCTCAACGGTTCCAGACGGAAGCCCGCTCGATGCGCCTGTCCCAGTTCTTCCTGCCCACCCTGAAGGAGAATCCCAGCGAGGCGCAGATCGTGTCGCACCGGCTGATGCTGCGCGCCGGCATGATCCGGCAGCAGGCGGCCGGCATCTATTCGTGGCTGCCGCTGGGCTTCCGGGTGCTGAAGAAGATCGAGCAGGTGGTGCGCGAGGAGCAGGACCGCTTCGGCTGCCAGGAGATCCTGATGCCGACGATCCAGCCGGCCGATCTGTGGCGCGAGAGCGGCCGCTACGATGATTACGGCAAGGAGATGCTGCGCATCCGCGACCGCAGCGACCGCGACATGCTGTACGGGCCGACCAACGAGGAGATGGTCACCGACATCTTCCGGTCGTCGGTGAAGAGCTACAAGCAGCTGCCGCAGCTGCTGTACCACATCCAGTGGAAGTTCCGGGACGAGGTGCGCCCCCGTTTCGGCGTGATGCGCGGCCGCGAGTTCCTGATGAAGGACGCCTACAGCTTCGACATCGACTACGAGTCGGCGCGGCGGTCGTACAACAAGTTCTTCGTCTGCTACCTCAGCACCTTCGCCCGGCTGGGGCTGAAAGCGGTGCCGGTGAAGGCCGACACCGGCCCGATCGGCGGCGACCTGAGCCACGAGTTCCAGATCCTGGCCGAGACCGGCGAGAGCCAGGTCTATGTCGACCCGCGCCTGCTGGAGCTGGACACCGAAGCCCGCCAGCTCGGCCCCGATGACGACCTGGCCGCCTTCGTCGACCGCGTCACCGGCCTCTACGCCGCGGCGGACGAGATGCACGACGCGGCCAAATGCCCGGTGCCGGAGAATGAGCTGCAGACTCGGCGCGGCATCGAGGTCGGCCACATCTTCTATTTCGGCACCAAGTACTCGGCGCCGATGGGTGCGACCGTGGCCGGGCCGGACGGCACGCCGCGGCCGGTCGAGATGGGCAGCTACGGCATCGGCGTGTCGCGCCTGGTCGGCGCCATCATCGAGGCCAGCCACGACGATGCCGGCATCATCTGGCCGGATTCGGTGGCGCCCTTCGATGTCGGCCTGATCAATCTGAAGCCGGGCGACGCCACCTGCGACGCGGTGGCCCAGGACCTGTACCAGCGCTTCCGCAACGCCGGGCTGGACCCCCTCTATGACGACCGCGACGAGCGGGCGGGGGCGAAGTTCGCCGAGATGGACCTGATCGGCCTGCCCTGGCAGGTGGTGATCGGCCCGCGCGGCGCCGCCAACGGCGTGGCCGAGATCAAGCGCCGCGCCACCGGCGAGAAGATCGAGCTGCCGCTCGACGCGGTGGTGGCGCGGATCAAGGGCTGAGCCCGCGACCCGCCGGAGCCCGCATGTTCAACGCCTTCGAACGGAAAGTTGCCTTCCGCTACCTGCGGGCCCGCAGGAAGGAAGGCTTCATCTCCGTCATCGCCGGCTTCTCCTTCGCCGGCATCCTGCTGGGCGTGGCGACGCTGATCATCGTCATGTCGGTGATGAACGGCTTCCGCGCCCAGCTGGTGCAGCGCGTGCTGGGCCTCGACGCCCATCTCAAGGTCAGTGCCGCGGCCGGCGCCGGCGTGCCGGATTACGGCCCGCTGGCCGACCGGCTGCGGCAGGTTCCGGGCGTGGTGCGGGTGTCGCCGGTGATCGAGGATCAGGCCCTGGTCAGCCGGGAGTCCGACTTCACCAGCTTCCAGGGGGCGCCGGCGGCGGTGGAGGGCGTGGATCCGGCGGATTTCCTCGGCCGCCCGGCGATCGCCCGGTCGATCCTGATCGACAGGCCGGAGGATTTCTCCGGCACCGACGGCATCGCCATCGGCAGCGGCCTGGCGGGCCAGTTCGGCGTCCGGCTGGGCGACGAGCTGACGCTGGTCACGCCGCATTTCAACCGCACCGCCTTCGGCTCGGTGCCGCGGGCCAAGACCTACACGGTGGTGGCGATCTTCACCACCGGGCTGCAGGAGCCGGACACCGCGACCGTCTACATGCCGCTCGCGGCGGCGCAGCAGCTGTTCCAGATGAAGGACCAGGCCGGCGGCCTCGACATCTTCACCACCGATCCGGAGCGGCTGGACGCGGTGCGGGCGAAGGTGGCGGAGATCGCGGGACCGGACCTCAAGGTGTCGGATTGGCGCGATGCCAATGCCACCATCTTCACGGCGCTGCAGGTCGAGCGCAGCGTGATGTTCGTCATCCTGACCCTGATCATCCTGGTGGCCGCCTTCAACATCATCTCCAGCCTGGTGATGCTGGTGAAGGACAAGGGCGGCGACATCGCCATCCTGCGCACCATGGGCGCATCGCGCGGCGCCATCCTGCGCATCTTCTTCCTGGCCGGGGCCACCATCGGCGTGGTCGGCACCCTGGCCGGGCTGGCCCTGGGCCTCGGCCTCGCCGCCAATATCGATGCCATTCGCCTGTGGCTGCAGGGCGTGCTCGGCCCCGACACCTTCGCCGCCGAGTTCAGCTTCCTGGCCTCGCTGCCGGCCCTGGTCGATCCGGGCCAGGTGGTCTCGGTCTGCCTCCTGGCTATCGGCCTGACCTTCCTGGCCTCGATCTTCCCGGCCTGGCGGGCCGCCCGGCTCGATCCGGTGGAGGCCCTGCGCTATGAGTGACGCCGCCATGAGCAATGCCGCTGAGGTGCTGCGCCTCGAAGGGATCCGCCGCAGCTTCCACCAGGGCGAGACCCGGCTGGACGTGCTGCGCGGCGCCGAACTGTCGCTGGCCGGGGGCGAGATCGTCGCCCTGGTCGGCCCCAGCGGCGCCGGCAAGTCGACCCTGCTGCACATCGCCGGCCTGCTGGAGCAGCCGGATGGCGGCACCATCACCATCGCCGGCCAGCGCTGCGACGGGCTGGGCGACGGGCCGCGCACGGCGCTGCGCCGCTCCGCCATCGGCTTCGTCTACCAGTTCCACCATCTGCTGCCGGAGTTCAGCGCCATCGAGAATGTGGTGCTGCCGCAGATGATCGCCGGCCGCCCACGCTCCGAGGCGCGCCAGCATGGGCGGGAGCTGCTGGCCCGGGTCGGGCTGGCCGGACGGCTGGAGCATCGCCCGGCGCAGCTGTCCGGCGGCGAGCAGCAGCGCGTCGCCATCGCCCGGGCGCTGGCCAACGCGCCGAAGGTGCTGATCGCCGACGAGCCGACCGGTAATCTCGACCACACCACCTCGGAGGCGGTGTTCGAGATGCTGCTGGACGTGGTGCGCTCGACCGGCGTCGGCGCCCTGATCGCGACCCACAACCTGGAGCTGGCCGAGCGCATGGACCGGGTGGTGGAGATGCGCGACGGCGTGCTGGCGGCGCGCTGATGTTCAACGCCTTCGAACGCGCCGTCGCCTTCCGCTACCTGCGGGCCCGCCGCGGCCAGGGCTTCGTCTCGCTGATCGCCGGCTTCTCGCTGCTCGGCATCATCATCGGCGTCGCCACGCTGATCACCGTCACCTCGGTGATGAACGGCTTCCAGACCGAGCTGCTGGCCCGGTTCCTCGGCTTCAACGCCCATGTCAGCGTCGTGCCGCTGGGCGGCCGCGACATGGCGGACTATCAGGCGCGGGCCGACCGGCTGCGCGCGGTCGACGGCGTCACCAAGGTGATCCCGGTGGCCGAGGGCCAGGCGCTGGCCAGCGCCGGCAAGGCCTCGGCCGGCGTGCAGATCCGCGGCGAGAGCCCGGAGGATTTCCTGGCCCGGCCGCTGGTGGCGCAGGACCTGCAGCTGCAGGCCCCCGGCGCCTTCACCGGCGGCGACGCGGTGGCGATCGGCCGCGGCCTGGCCGAGAAGCTGGGCCTTTCCCTTGGCGGCAAGCTGACCCTGCTGGCGCCGGGCGCGGGAGGGCAGGGGGAGCCGTCCGCCGGCCCGGTCGCTCGCGCCTTCACCGTGGTCGCGATCTTCGATGCCGGGCTGTACCAGTTCGACAGCGGGGTCGCCGTGCTGCCGTTGCCGGCGGCGCAGTCGCTGCTCGGCCTCCAGGGCGTCACCCGGCTCGACGTCAATGTCCGCGACCCGGAGCGGATCGGCGACATCGCCAGGCCGCTGCAGGAGGCGGCCGGCTCCGGCGTCCGCTTCTTCGACTGGAAGCAGGCCCTGTCCGGCTATCTCGACATCGTTGCCGGACAGCGCAACGTGATCTTCGTGATCCTGTCGCTGATCGTTCTGGTGGCGGCCTTCAACATCATCTCCAGCCTGATCATGCTGGTGAAGGAGAAGGGGGCGGACATCGCCATCCTGCGCACCATGGGCGCGTCCCGCGGGTCGATCCTGCGCATCTTCTTCCTGGCCGGCGCCACCATCGGCGTCATCGGCACCGTGGCCGGGCTCGGCCTCGGCATTGCCCTGGCCGACAGCCTGGAGGCGCTGCGGCAATGGCTGCAGCAGCTGACCGGCACGCCGATCTTCGACCCGCGGCAATACTCCCTGACCCGGATCCCGACCGAGATCGACGCCGGCGAGGTGATGCTGGTCTGCGGCATGGCGCTGGCGCTGTCGCTGCTGGCCTCGATCTACCCCGCCTGGCGCGCCGCCCGTCTCGACCCGGTCGAGGCGCTGCGGTACGAGTGAGCGGCTTGCCGGGATTGGAGTGATACTCTAGTATCACTTCATGCGTACCGAACTGGTGACGACCCTCAAGCGCAAAGCCACAGATCTTCTCGCCGAGCTGGAACGGGATCGCGAGCCGATCCTGATCACCCAGCACGGGCTGCCGAGCGCTTACCTCGTCGATGTCGAGACCTTCGAGACCCTGCAGCGCCGGATGGAATTGCTCGAAGGCATCGCCCGTGGTGAGCAGGCGGTCGAGGAAGGACGGACACTCACGCAGGACGGGGCCATGCAGCGCATGGCGCGATGGCTGAAATAGTCTGGACCGAACCGGCGCTGAGCGACCTGGATGCGATCGCCGACCATATCGCGATCGAGGATCGGGCCGCAGCGCAGCGCTTGGTTCAGCGCGTGTTCCAGCATGTCGGGCGCTTGGCGGACCATCCGCGTCTGGGGCCGAAGCCGCCGGAGCTTGCCGATTCCCGATATCGGCAGATCGTCGAGCCACCCTGTCGCATCTTCTATCGAGAGGATGGAGACCGGGTCTTCATCCTTCACGTGATGCGCGGGGAGCGGCTTCTCCGGCCCGAGCTTCTAGCCGCCCGATCAACGTCGTAGATCCGGCGGCAGCCGCTGCAATACGCTATGACTAGCTCGTCGCCCGATTCCTCCGGGCCGTCCCCGATCCGTCGCCGCGAGGCTGTACCGCCGCCATGACACACGCCGATTTCGTCCATCTGCGCGTGCACAGCGCCTATTCCCTCTCGGAAGGGGCGATCAAGATCAAGGAGCTGGTCGGCATCTGCAAGAAGCTGCAGATGCCCGCGGTGGCGGTCACCGACAACGGCAACCTGTTCGGCGCGCTGGAATTCTCCTTCGCCGCCAAGGATTACGGCATCCAGCCGATCATCGGCACCATCCTCGCCATCACCCGGGCGGAGACCGAGTCGGGCGCCCGCGTCGGTGGCCCGGCGATCGCCGAGCCCGACTGCCTGGTGCTGCTGGCCCAGAACGAGGCCGGCTACGAGAACCTGATGGCGCTCACCAGCCGCGCTTATCTGGAGACCGAGCAGGGGCTGGCGCCGCAACTCGCACTGGAAGCGCTGGAGGGGCACACCGAAGGCGTGATCGCCCTGACCGGCGGGCCGCGCGGCCCGGTCGGCCGCCTGTTGCTGGCCGAGCATCCGGAGCGGGCGGCGGGCACGCTGCGCTACCTGAAGACGCTGTTCCCCGGCCGGCTCTATGTCGAGCTGATGCGCCACGGCATGGAGGAGGAGGACAGGATCGAGGCCGGGCTGATCGACCTCGCCTACCAGGAGGACGTGCCGCTCGTCGCCACCAATGACTGCTTCTTCGCCGGCGAGGACATGTACGAGGCGCATGACGCCCTCTTGTGCATCGCCGACGGCACCTATGTGGTCGAGGCCAACCGCCGGCGGGTGACGCGCGACCACCGCTTCCGCACGGCCGAGGAGATGCGCCAGCTCTTCGCCGACCTGCCGGAGGCGGTCGACAACACGCTGGTGATCGCCCGGCGCTGCGCCTTCATGCCGAAGAAGCGCAACCCGATCCTGCCAGCCTTCACCGGCGATGCCGGCCGCAGCGAGGCCGAGGAGCTGCGGGCCCAGGCGCATGAAGGACTGAAGGCCCGGCTGGAGGCGCATGTCTATACGCCGGAGATGGCGGCCGAGGAGCGCGAGGCGGTGCGGGAGAAATACACCGCCCGGCTCGACTACGAGCTCGACGTCATCGAGAAGATGGGCTTCCCGGGCTACTTCCTGATCGTCTCGGACTTCATCAAATGGTCCAAGGCGCACGACATCCCGGTCGGGCCGGGCCGCGGCTCCGGCGCCGGCTCGGCCGTCGCCTGGGCGCTGACCATCACCGATCTCGACCCGCTGCGCTTCGGCCTGCTGTTCGAGCGGTTCCTGAACCCCGAGCGCGTGTCGATGCCGGACTTCGACATCGACTTCTGCCAGGACCGGCGCGACGAGGTGATCACCTATGTCCGCGACCGCTACGGCCACGACCGGGTGGCGCAGATCATCACCTTCGGTAAGCTGCAGGCCCGCGCCGTGCTGCGCGACGTCGGCCGCGTGCTGCAGATGCCCTATGGCCAGGTCGACCGCATCTGCAAGCTGGTGCCGAACAACCCGGCCAACCCGGTCACCCTGGCCCAGGCGATCGAGGGCGAGCCGGCACTGCAGCAGGAGCGCGACAACGACCCCCAGGTGCGCCACCTGATCGACCTGGCGATGAAGCTGGAGGGCCTCTATCGCCACGCCTCGACCCACGCCGCCGGCGTGGTCATCGGCGACCGGCCGCTGCATGAGCTGGTGGCGCTGTACCGAGACCCGCGCTCGCCGATCCCGGCCACCCAGTTCAACATGAAGTATGTCGAGCAGGCCGGGCTGGTGAAGTTCGACTTCCTCGGCCTGAAGACCCTGACCGTGCTGCGCACGGCGGAGAACCTGCTGAAGGCCAGCGGCCTCGACATCGACCTGGCGAAGATCCCGCTGGACGACCCCGTCACCTACACCATGCTCGGGCGGGCGGAGTCGACCGGCGTGTTCCAGCTGGAAAGCTCGGGCATGCGCGACGTGCTGCGCCGGATGAAGCCGAACCGGGTCGAGGACATCATCGCGCTGGTGGCGCTGTACCGCCCCGGCCCGATGGACAACATCCCCACCTACATCGAGGTGAAGAACGGCACCAAGGCACCGGACTACCTGCACCCGTCGCTGCAGCCGATACTGGAAGAGACCTACGGCATCATGGTCTATCAGGAGCAGGTGATGCAGGTGGCGCAGACGCTGGCGGGCTATTCGCTCGGCGGCGCCGACCTTCTCCGCCGCGCCATGGGCAAGAAGATCAAGGCGGAGATGGATGCCCAGAAGAGGACCTTCGTCGAGGGCGCGTCCGCCCGCGGCGTGCCGGAGGGGCAGGCCGCCAACATCTTCGACCAGGTCGAGAAGTTCGCCGGCTACGGCTTCAACAAGTCCCACGCCGCCGCCTATGCCATCGTCGCCTACCAGACCGCCTATCTGAAGGCCAACCATCCGGTCGAGTTCCTGGCCGCGTCGATGACGCTCGACCTCGGCAACACCGACAAGCTGAACGTCTTCCGGCAGGAGCTGTCGCGGCTGGGCATCAAGCTGCTGATCCCGGACATCAACAAGTCGGACGCGGTCTTCGCCGTGGAGGTGCTGCCGGACGGCAAGAAGGCCATCCGCTACGCCCTCGGCGCCATCAAGGGCGTCGGGCCCGAGGCGATGCGCAGCCTGGTGCAGGAGCGCGAGCGCGGCGGGCCGTTCAAAGACCTGTTCGACCTGGCCCGGCGGCTCGACCTCAAGCTGCTGAACAAGCGCCAGCTGGAGAACCTGGCCCGGGCCGGCGCCTTCGATTCGATCGACAACAACCGCGCCCGCGTCGTCGCCTCCTTCGAGACGCTGCTGCGCTATGCCCACACCGTGGCGGCGGAGCGCGACAGCGGCCAGATCGGCCTGTTTGGCGGCCCGGCCGGCGGGGGCCTCAGCGCGCCGCCGCTACCGACCATCCCGGACTGGGATTCGATGGAGCGGCTGAAGCAGGAGTTCGACGCGGTCGGCTTCTACCTCTCGGCCCATCCGCTCGACACCTACAACACCAAGCGCCTGGGCTCGGTGCGTTCGGCCGAGATCGGCCAGAAGATGCGGCTCGGCCATACCCAGCTCCGCCTCGCCGGCATCCTGATGGCCAAGCGCGAGATGACGACCAAGACCGGCAACCGGATGTGCTTCGGCACCTTCTCCGATGCCAGCGGCGTGTTCGAGGTCACCTTCTTCGCCGAGACCCTGGCCACGGCGCGGCAGCTGCTCGAGGTCGGCGCCGCTCTGGCCATGGCGGTGGAGATCCAGAGCCGCGGCGAGGAGCTGCGGCTGACCGCACTGTCGGTCGAGCCGATCGACCAGGCCCTGGCGAAGAGCGCCGCCCGCTTCGTGATCTATGTCGACGGGGTGCAGGCGATCCAGCCGCTGCATGGGCTTCTGGACCGCGAAGGGCAGGGGCGCTGCAAGGTCAACCTGCAGCTGCTGCTGTCGCCGACCGAGGAGGTCGAGATCGAGCTGCCCGGCGGCTATGCGGTGGGCGGCAAGGCCAAGGCGGCGCTGAAATCGGTGCCCGGCGTGCTCAGCGTCGAGGAGTTCTGAGGCGGGGGACGGAGAACCGGACTCTCCATATGCCCAACTGTCATCCTCGGGCTTGACCCGAGGATCCAGGGGCGGCCAGAGCGGCTCTTGGTGGCCCCTGGATTGCCGGGTCAAGCCCGGCAATGACAAAAAGGGGAATGCGCCGCTATCAGAGCTCCTTGCCGTCCGGCGGGCCGAAATCCACGAGATCGGACTGATTTTCTTCGGTAATGCCCTTCAAAAGGGGATCGAGATCAGCGCCCACGATGCCGTCCTCCAGGGCCGGCTCGATGACGATACCCCCGCTTTCCGGCCAGACATCCACCGACTGGCCAATCGAGATCTGGGCGACCTGCATGATCGAGGCGGGGATGCGAACGGCGGCGCTATTGCCCCATTTCCTGATGTTCGTCCGCATCGTGGCCTCCTGGTGCCGAAGCTTGGGTCGGGAAGGTTGGAATGAATGATGGTCGGTGTGGCCGGGACTTGTCGATAGATCGCGATCCCGCTTGCCCGGCCGCGAGCCCCCTCGCTACAAACGCCGGAGCCGGGGGCACCGTCCTCCGACCGCACCGGAGGGCATGCGACCGGGCCGGCACCGTCCGGGTCGTCGCCGCTGCGCTCCCACCGAGTTCGCACCATGAGTGACGACGCCGATCACGGCATCCGTTTCGGGCGGATCGCCGCCATGCTCCCGGTCCGCGACATGGATCGGGCGCATACCTTCTACACCTCCGTCCTGGGCTTCCGGAAAACCTTCCAGAACGGCGACCCGGTCGGCTTCATGATCCTGAAGCGCGACGGGGCGGAGCTGCATCTGACGCTGCAGCCCCAGCACAAGGCGGCGCCGTTCAACGTGGCCCACCTGATGGTCGAGGACGCTGAAGCCCTGCACCGGATCTGCCGGGCGCATGGGCTGCGTATCATCAAGGGCCTGCGCGATCAGGAATACGGCCTGCGCGCCTTCGTCTTCGAGGATCCCGACGGCAACCGCATCGATGTCGGCCAGCCGATCTGACCTGTTGTCGCACCGCTTGTTGCCGAGGCGCCGCCGCGCTTGAGTGGAGGCATCGCGGAGACTCGGGGCCGGCATGGCTGACACCGCAGCGGAGATGGCGGCAGCACCGCCGGGCCTGGGGCAGATCTTCCTGGCCTTCGCCAAGATCGGGCTGACCAGCTTCGGCGGCGGGCTCAGCGGCTGGATGCTGCGCGAGTTCGTGCAGAACCGGCGCTGGGTGTCCGAGGCCGATTTCCTCAACGGCCTCGCCTTGGCCCAGGCCTTTCCCGGCGTGAACGTGGTCAATCTGTCGCTGTGGATCGGCTTCCGCCT
>NZ_JANX01000080.1 GCF_000767795.1 Inquilinus limosus MP06
GGCTGATCGCCGCAGCGTTGCAGTTCCCGGAACGGGACCGCCAAAAGCGGTCCCGTTTCCGTTTATGTCTGGCTTTATTCGACGCCGTGAGATTCCCTAGACTCCGCCTCTCTGCCGGCGCCTCCGCGGCGCCGGAATGCCGGTCCGGGATTTTCATGCGCGTCATTGCCGCCCTCCTGCTCGCCCTTGCCCTTGCGGCTCCCACCGCCGTGCGGGCGGAAGAGCCGGCGGCCAGCCACGCCCTGGCCCTGTTCGGCGAGCCGAAATACCCCACCGGCTTCACGCATTTCGACTATGCCGACCCGGATGCGCCCAAGGGCGGCACCCTGGTGCTGGGCGCGGTCGGCACCTTCGACACGCTGAACCTGATCCCGCTGGGCGGCCAGCCGCCGCGCTCCCTCGGGCTGCTCTATGATTCGCTGATGGCCGAGAGCCAGGACGAATCCGGGGTCTATTACGGCCTGCTGGCGGAGAGCGTGACGATCCCGGACGACGCGTCCTGGGCTGTCTTCACCCTGCGGCCGGAGGCGCGCTGGCACGACGGCGTGCCGGTGACGGCCGAGGATGTGGTGTGGAGCTGGGAGACGGTGCGCGACAAGGCCGAGCCGTTCCTGAAGTCCTTCTTCCGCGACGTCACCGGCGCCGAGATGCTGGACGAGCATCGGGTGCGCTTCACCTTCGCCAGCCGCAACATCCGCAAGCCGATCGGCCAGGTGGCGAACGCGCTGCCGATCCTGCCGAAGCACTGGTGGACCTCGAACGGCCGCGACATCGGCCAGGGCACGGTCGAGCCGCCTTTGGGCAGCGGCCCCTACCGCATCGCCTCGGCCGATCCCGGCCGGTCGCTCGTCTGGGAGCGGGTGCCCGACTATTGGGGCCGCGACCTGCCGGTGAATCGCGGCCTGTGGAACTTCGACCGCATCCGCTACGATTACTACCGCGACCGCGACGTCGAGTTCACGGCGTTCAAGGGCGGCGCCTCCGATTTCCGGCAGGAGTTCACCTCGCTGTTCTGGGCCACCGGCTACGACATTCCGGCGGCGCGCGACGGCCGCCTCATCCGCGCCGAAATCGCCAGCGAGGATCCGCGCGGCATGCAGGGCTATCTGTTCAATCTGCGCCGCGTCCCGTTCTCCGACCCCAAGGTCCGCGAGGCGCTGGGCTGGCTGTACGACTTCGAATGGGTCAACAAGACCCTGTTCTCCGGCCTGTATGAGCGGCTGACCAGCTACTTCAACGCCGAGGGCTTCCGCTCCTCCGGCGTGCCGAAGGGGGAAGAGAAGGCGCTGCTGGAGCCGTTCCGCGGCCAGGTGCCGGATGCGCTGTTCGACACCCCCTTCAGCCTGCCGGCGACGGATGGCAGCGGCAACATGCGCGACAACATCCGCACCGCGCTGCGCCTGCTGAAGGAAGCAGGGTGGGAACAGCGCGACGGGGTGATGACCAACATCGCCACCGGCGCGCCGATGCGGTTCGAGATCCTGATCGACCAGCCGGTCTACGAACGCGCCACCCAGCCTTTCATCGACCGGCTGCGGCAGGTCGGCATCCAGGCATCGCTGCGCCGGATCGACACCGCCCAGATGCAGAAGCGGCGGCAGAGCTTCGACTACGACGTCATGCCGCTGGCCCTCGCCTTCTTCCCCCCGCCGGGCAGCGAACTGCGCAACTATTTCGGCTCGGCGGTCGCCGGGGTCGAGGGCTCGGCGAACTACATGGGCATCCGCAACCCGGTGGTCGACGCGCTGATCGACAAGGTCGTAGCCGCCCGCGACCTGTCGTCGCTGCAGGTTGCGACCCGCGCGCTGGATCGCGTGTTGTTGTGGAATCGATACGCGATCCTGCAATGGGGCAGGACCGACGCCTGGGTGGCCTATTGGAACCGCTTCGGCCAGCCGAAGACCCAGCCGACCCATCGGTTCGGCGACCCGAATGGGATCGCGTTCCCCTCGACCTGGTGGATCGATCCGGCGAAAGATGCGGCGCTGACGCGCGGCGGAGGATAGAGAGAGACGCATGATCACACGGCGCCAATTCTCGATCGGCTCGATGCTCTCGGTTGCGGGAGCCTCGATCCCCCTGCCCCGGGCCTTCGCCCAGGCGACGCCCGGCGGCCGGCCCGGCTTCAAGCCCCCGACCTACTACGTCCCGCTGCTGGGCCAGCCGGCGAAGTACCCGAAGGACTTCGACCATTGGGACTACGTCAATCCGGACGCCCCCAAGGGTGGCAGGCTGGTGCTGGGCGCCTACGGCACCTTCGACACGCTCAACTACTTCGCCGGAAACGGCAACGCCCCTTCGGTGCTGATCTCGGCGATCTATGATTCCCTGCTGACTTCCAATCTCGACGAGCTCGGCACCGATTATGCGGATGTGGCGGAGACGCTGGAATTCTCCGAGGACGGCCTGCAGCTGATCTGCACGATGCGGGAAGGGCCGCGCTTCCACGACGGCACGCCGATGACGGCTGCCGACATCGTGTTCACGAACGACCTGTTCCGCGACAAGTCACCCTATCTGAAGGCCCGTTTCTATGGGTACATGGACAGGATCGAGGCGCTGGACGACCGCACCGTCCGCTTCGTTGCCAAGAATCTCGACAACCCGCTGATCCTTAAGATCATCGCCGGGATGCCGATCCTGCCGAAGCATTGGTGGACTGGACGCGACTTCGATTCTCCGATCATGGAGCCGCTCCTCGGCAGCGGCGCCCGGCAGATCAGCGCCGTCGACCCCGGCCGGTCCTTCACCCTCAAGCGCGTCCCCGATTATTGGGGCAAGGACCTGCCGCAGAACAAGGGCCAGGGCAATTTCGACGAGGTCACCTACCAGTATTATCGGGATCAGTCCGTGCTGTACGAGGCCCTGAAGTCCGGAGAGACCGACTTCATGAGCATCACGACACCGCAGGAATGGGTCACCGGCTTCAAGGGGGTGAAGGGGGTTGAGACCGGCGCGCTGAAGCTGGAAGAGCTTCCCTCGGAAGGGCCGCAGAGCACCGGCTATCTCAACTTTAACCTCCGGCGGCCGCTGTTCTCCGACGTCCGGGTGCGGCGGGCCTTCAACTACCTGTTCGATTTCGAGAGCACCCAGAAGACCAGCTACTACGGCATGTACAAGCGGCCGCGGGCCTATTTCGCCAACACGCCGTTCGAATTCGAGGGCCTGCCGCAGGGGCGCGAGCTGGAAATCCTGGAGCGCTACAAGGGCCGCATTTCCGACGAGGTGCTGACGACCGAATTCGTGCAGCCGACCACCGACGGCAACGGCAACATCCGGGCCAACATGCGCGCCGCCATCGATCTGCTGAAGCAGGCGGGCTGGGAGAACCGCAACAACCAGCTGGTCAACACCGCCACGGGCGCCGTGGCGTCGCTCGAGATCATCTACTTCGCCAGCGATATGGAGAAGACGGTCCTGCCTTTCGTGCAGAACCTGAAGCGTGTCGGGGTCCAGGCGACCGCCCGGTTCCTCGACACCGCCCAGTTCCGGTTGCGGCTGAACGAGTTCCAATTCGACATCATGCCGATCTTCTGGCCGGCCTTCTATCCGCCGGGACAGGAGCTACGCAGCTTCTGGAACTCGCAGTATGCGGACCGCAGCGGCAGCGAGAATTCCTGGGGCATCAAGGATCCGGTGCTGGATGAGCTGGTCGACCTCGCCATTGCCGCCGACAACTGGGACGAGAAGGTCGCCGCCTGCCGTGCCTTGAACCGCTACGCCGCCTGGCAGTTCCTGTCGATCGGGTTGTACTACGATCCCGTCGACCGGATCGCGTATTGGGACATGTTCGGGCGGCCGGACACCCGCCCGAAATACGATGTCGGCTTCTCCACCTGGTGGTTCGACGGCAAGAATCCGAAGGCCCTGAGGGGACAGCGCCGGTGAGGCAGATCCAGACAGCCTTTGAAGGCCCGTTCTCTCCTCTGTCATGCCCGGGCTTGACCCGGGCATCCAGAATTCGTCGGCGACCCCTGGATTGCCGGATCACGCCCGGCAATGACAATCAAATTTGCACCGCACCGGCCCATTGCCGGAGTGAAGCCTGACCGATGCTTGCCTATATCATCCGGCGCCTGCTGCTGATCATCCCGACGCTGTTCGGGATCATGGTCATCAACTTCGTCATCGTGCAGTTCGCGCCCGGCGGCCCGGTCGAGCAGATGATCGCGCAGCTGCAGGGCACCGCCACCGACGCGACCAGCCGGATCAGCGGCGGCGGCGGAGGCGGTGATTTCGGCCGCCCGGCAGACAATTCCCAGCTCGGCGGCAGCAACGCCGCCTCCAGCAAGTACCGCGGCGCCCAGGGGCTGGACCCGAAATTCATCGCCGAGATCGAGAAGCAGTTCGGCTTCGACAAGCCGCCGATCGAGCGATTCTGGCTGATGATCCGGGACTATCTGAACTTCGATTTCGGCCGCAGCTATTTCAAGAGCGCGCGGGTGGTCGACCTGGTCATCTCCAAGCTGCCGGTGTCGATCTCGCTCGGCGTGTGGACCACGCTGCTGGTCTATCTGATCTCGATCCCGCTCGGCATCCGCAAGGCCGTGCGCGACGGGTCGCGCTTCGACATCTGGACCTCCGGCGCCGTCGTCGTCGGCTATGCGATCCCCAGCTTCCTGTTCGCGATGCTGCTGATCGTGACCTTCGCCGGCGGCCGCTATCTCGCCTGGTTCCCGCTGCGCGGCCTGACCTCCGACGGCTGGTCGTCCCTGTCCTGGTACCAGCAGATCTTGGATTATCTCTGGCACATGGTGCTGCCGATCACCGCCATGGTCATCAGCGGCTTCGCCACCCTGACCATGCTGACCAAGAACTCGTTCATCGACGAGCTCGGCAAGATGTATGTGCTGACCGCACGGGCCAAGGGCCTGACCGAGCGGCGCGTGCTGTACGGCCACATCTTCCGCAACGCCATGCTGATCGTCATCGCCGGCTTCCCGGCCGCCTTCATCGGCGTGCTGTTCACCGGATCGCTGTTCATCGAGGTGATCTTCTCGCTCGACGGCCTCGGCCTGCTCGGCTACGAGGCGGCGATCCAGCGCGACTATCCGGTGGTGTTCGCCACGCTCTATGTCTTCACCCTGCTCGGTCTGGTGATGAAGCTGGTGCAGGACGTCACCTACACCCTGATCGACCCGCGGATCGACTTCGAGGCCCGCAATGTCTGAGGCCGCGCTGTCCTCGGGCCGGGACTTCGCCCATCCGCGCTTCCTGGGCTTCCGCGTCCGGCCGATCACCGCCCGCCGCATCGCCAATTTCCGCGCCAACCGCCGCGGCCTGATCGCGCTGTGGCTGTTCCTGATCCTGTTCGTGGTCACGCTGTTCGCCGAGTTCATCGCCAACGACCGGCCGCTGCTGGTCAAGTATGACGGCCATTTCTACGTGCCGGTCCTCGCGACATACCCCGAGACGGCCTTCGGCGGCGAGTTCGAGACCGAGGCGGACTACCGCGACCCCTTCGTGCGCGACCTGATCAGCGCCAAGGGCTGGGCGATCTGGCCGCTGATCCCGTTCTCCTACCGCACCATCAACTACGACCTGGACCAGCCGGCCCCCTCCCCGCCCTCGGCGGTGAACTGGCTGGGCACCGACGACCAGGGCCGCGACGTGCTGGCCCGGCTGATCTACGGGCTGCGCATCTCGATCCTGTTCGGCCTGACCCTGACCGCGATCGCCTCCGTCATCGGCGTCTTCGCCGGCGCGGTGCAGGGCTATTTCGCCGGCTGGACCGACCTGGTCTTCCAGCGGGTGATCGAGATCTGGTCCGGCATGCCGCAGCTGTACCTCCTGATCATCATGTCGTCCTTCTTCGTGCCGGGCTTCTGGACGCTGCTGTTCATCATGCTGCTGTTCGAGTGGATGAGCCTGGTCGGCGTGGTGCGGGCCGAGTTCCTGCGCGCCCGCAACCTGGACTATGTCCGCGCCGCCCGGGCGCTGGGCCAGCCGGACCGGGTGATCATGTGGAAGCACGTGCTGCCCAACGCCGTGGTCGCCACCATCACCTTCCTGCCCTTCAACCTGACCGGCAGCATCAGCCTGCTGACCGGGCTGGACTTCCTCGGCCTCGGCCTGCCGCCCGGCTCGCCCTCGCTGGGCGAGCTGGTCAGCCAGGGCAAAGCCAACCTGCAGGCGCCGTGGCTGGGCTTCACCGCCTTCTTCTCGCTGGCCATCCTGCTCAGCCTCCTCGTCTTCATGGGCGAGGCGCTGCGCGACGCCTTCGACCCACGCAAGACCCAGGCGGCCAGCGCCCCGCCGCCTGCCGCCGCTTCCGTCCCCGACTCCAAGGTCCAAACGCCATGACCGAGACCTCCACCTCCGGCGAAAGGCTGCTCGACATCCGCGACCTGGCGGTGGAGTTCCGCGTGCCCGGCGGCGCGGTGCCCGCAGTGAAGGGCGTGTCGCTGCATCTCGACCGCGGCGAGACCCTGGCGCTGGTCGGCGAGAGCGGCTCCGGCAAGTCGGTCACCGCCCTGTCGGTGCTGCAGCTGCTGCCCTATCCCAGCGCGCGCCACCCGAAGGGCAGCATCCGCTATCGCGGGCAGGAGCTGCTGGGCGCGCCGGAGAAGGTGCTGCGCGAGGTCCGCGGCAACAAGATCGCGATGGTGTTCCAGGAGCCGATGACCTCCCTGAACCCGCTGCACACGATCGAGAAGCAGGTCGGCGAGGTGCTGTCGGTGCACAAGGGCATGGGCAAGGCCCAGTCCCGCGCCCGGGTGCTGGAGCTGCTGCGCCTGGTCGGCCTGCCGAACCCGGAGCAGCGGCTGAACGCCTATCCGCACGAGCTGTCCGGCGGCCAGCGCCAGCGGGTGATGATCGCCATGGCCCTGGCGAACGAGCCGGACATCCTGATCGCCGACGAGCCGACCACCGCGCTGGACGTCACCATCCAGGCCCAGATCCTGGAGCTGATGCAGAGCCTGCAGCGCCGCTTCGGCATGGCGCTGCTGCTGATCACCCACGACCTCGGCGTGGTCCGCAAGATGGCGGACCGGGTCTGCGTCATGAACAGGGGCGAGATCGTCGAGGAGGGCGGGACCGAGGCGGTGTTCACCGCGCCCCGGCACCCCTACACCCAGCGCCTGCTGGCGTCGGAGCCGAAGGGCGACCCGGCGCCGCCCCCGGGCGATGCCCGCACCGTGGTCGAGGCCAGCGAGATCAAGGTCTGGTTCCCGATCAAGGCCGGCGTGCTGCGCCGCACGGTCGACCATGTCAAGGCGGTGGACGGCATCGACGTCACCGTGCGCGAGGGCCACACGGTCGGCGTGGTGGGCGAGAGCGGCTCCGGCAAGACCACGCTGGGCCTGGCCCTGCTGCGCCTGATCTCGAGCCAGGGATCCATCCGCTATGGCGAGAAGGAGCTGCAGGGCCTGCAGTTCCACGACATGCGCCCGCTGCGGCGGGAGATGCAGATCGTCTTCCAGGACCCATACGGCTCGCTCAGCCCCCGCATGTCGATCGCCGAGATCATCGAGGAGGGGCTGCAGGTGCACCGCATCGGCGGCTCGGCGGCCGAGCGCGAGCGGATGATCGTGGCGGCGCTGGAGGAGGTCGGGCTGGATCCCGCCAGCCGGCACCGCTACCCGCACGAATTCTCCGGCGGCCAGCGCCAGCGCGTCGCCATCGCCCGGGCCATGGTGCTGAAGCCGAAATTCGTGGTGCTGGACGAGCCGACCTCGGCGCTGGACATGTCGGTCCAGGCCCAGATCGTCGACCTGCTGCGCGGGCTGCAGGAGAAGCACCGCCTGGCCTACCTGTTCATCAGCCACGACCTGAAGGTGGTGCGCGCCCTGTCGGACGAGGTGATCGTCATGAAGAACGGCAAGGTGGTCGAGCACGGGTCGGCGGCGCAGATCTTCGACGCGCCGCAGCACCCCTACACCCAGGCCCTGCTGAAGGCCGCGCTGGAGATCAAGACGGCGGATACGGCCGAGGTGGCGGTTTAGGCCCTCGGGGCACAGACGCCCTCTCCCTTCGTGTCATTGCCGGGCTTGACCCGGCAATCCGGAAGGTCTCGACAGTCTCTGGATGCCCGGGTCAAGCCCGGGCATGACAATCGGGGGAACCCCGTCCCGATCACTCCGCCGCCGTGACCTCCTGCGGCGCCGCCGCCGGCTTCACATGCGCCCGGGCCGCAGCGGCGCGGGCGCCCTGGGTCACCGAGAACATCTCCAGCGTGTCCAACTCCTCCTCGCTCACCGGCGTCAGCGCCAGGTCGCGATAGGCCTTGCGGTCCGGGTCGGCCTTGATCCGCCGGCGAACCTGGTTGAAGCGCCACCACAGCCGCGCCATCGTCCAGTGCTTGGCCGCCGTCTCGCCGGCATAGCGGAGATAGAACGGCACCGCCGGCTCGATCGGCAGGCCCGGCCGCCGCTGGGTCCGCACTTTGCGGCGCAGATAGCCGCCCTCCAGCGGGTGCAGCCCCTCGACATTGATGCAGGTGGTGAACCACAGCAGCAGGAACAGGATCTTGCCGACACTGATCCCGGTCGCCGCCGCCCGGCGCATCACCGTCTCCATATGCTCGGGCGAGTAGTAGGTCTGCCAAGCCAGCTTGTAGGCCCGCTGCCACTCCTCGCGCGACATCAGCGCGTGGCCGGTGGTGACGTGGTTCAGGTCGTAGCGGTTCAGGTCGGGATCCATCGGGATGCCGGCCTGGAACAGGTTCTTATGATCCTCCGACCCCGGCAGCGGCGTGAGGAAGAAGAACTCCAGCAGGTCGACCGGCAGCTCGCGCTGGATGATGCCGATGTCGCGGACGATCGATTCCGGCGTGTCGGTCGGGAAACCCAGGATATAGCCGGCATAGGTCATGGCGCCGACCGCCTTCCAGGCCAGCAGCATCTTGCGGTATTCGGTGATCTTGTTCTGCCGCTTCTTGGCGCCGACCAGGCTGTCGGGGTTGATGTTCTCCAGCCCGATGAACACCCGGGTCACCCCCGCCCTGCCCGCCTTCTCGATGAAGTGCGGGATACGGTGGCACATGGTGTCGACCTGGATGATCATCCGGAACGACAGCTTCTCCCGCTCGCGCAGCTCGATCAGCCGGTCGAAGATCGGCTCCCAGTCCTTGTTGCGCGCGAAATTGTCGTCGGTGATGAAGAAGCGGCTGATGCCGCTCTTCACATTCTCGCGGATGATCTGCTCGACATCGTCGGGCGACCGGCGCCGCGACTTGCGGCCCTGGACGTTGATGATGGTGCAGAAGGAGCACTGGAACGGGCAGCCGCGGCCGGCATCGAAGCTGGTGTGCTGGCCGGCGGTGCGGCGCACCCGCGCGATCGGCAGCACCGGCATCGGCACGCCTTCGATGTTCGGCAGGTCATCCATGAAGTTGTAGAGCGGCTTCAGCCGGCCGGCGAAGGCGTCGAGCAGCACCTCGTCCAGCCGCCCCTCGGCCTCGCCGGCGAACAGCGAGATGCCCAGCGCCTGCGCCTCCGCCACCTCGGGCTGCAGGCCGGGCAGCATGGCGATGGTGCCGGAGACATGGAAGCCGCCGATGCCGACCTGGATCCCCGCCGCCCGCAGCGGCCGGGCGATGTCGACCGCCCGCGGGAACTGGTTCGACTGCACCCCGACCAGCGCCACCATCCCGGACCCGGCGCGGCGGATCCGGCGGATGATTGCGTCCGGGCGCACCCTCGTGTTGGTCTCGTCGATCGCGGTGATGACGATATCGACATCCGGGCCGAGGATCCGGCGCTCAGCGCTGTCGCGGGCCAGGCCGTACAGCACCGCCAGCGTGTTCGACGGGATCGCCGACCGCAGCCATTGGATGACATAGCCGTCATCGTCGTAATGCGACGGCTTGATCAGAATCAGCTCGAAAATCCGCCTCGCGCTCGTCCCAACCGCCATATCGGGCGTCCCCTGCCGGGTCTTGCTGATTCTGAATACCACGAATGCATGGGACGGGGCGACGATTGCCGCGGCCGGCGGTGAAGTTCATACAGAGGTCATCATCGCAACGGCCGGTCCGGGAAGCACGTCATGGCGAGCGTCGATCTGAACTGCGACATGGGCGAGGGCTTCGGCGCCTGGGAGATGGGCGACGATTCGGCGATGCTGGAGATCGTCACCTCCGCCAACGTCGCCTGCGGCTTCCATGCCGGCGACCCGATCGTGATGCGGCGGACCCTGGCCCTGGCGCGCGACCGCGGCATCGGCGTCGGCGCCCATCCCGGCTTCCTCGACCTCTGGGGCTTCGGCCGCCGGGTGATCAAGGGCGACACGCCGGAGGAGCTGGAGGCCCAGGTGGTCTACCAGATCGGCGCGCTGCAGGGCATCGCCAAGGCCGTCGGCCACAAGGTCACCCACGTCAAGGCGCATGGCGCGCTGAGCAACCTGGCGATGGTCGAGGATGCGGTGGCGCTGGCGATCGGCCGGGCCATCAAGTCGGTCGACCCGGCCCTGTCCTATATGGTCCTGCCCGGCACGGCGCTGGAGCGCGCGGCGGTGGAACTGGGCCTGCCGGTGGTGCGCGAGGTCTTCGCCGACCGCACCTATGAGGACGACGCCACCCTGACCTCGCGCAAGATCGCCGGATCGGTGATCCACGACGCCGAGGTCGCCGCCGAGCGGGTGCTGCGCATGGTCGAGGAGCAGGCGGTGACCAGCCGCAGCGGCAAGCGCATCCCGGTGCCCGTCGACACGGTCTGCGTCCATGGCGACACGCCGGGCGCGGTCGGCATCGCCCGCCGCATCCGCGAGCGGCTGGAGCAGGCGGGCATCCGCCTGGTGGCGCTGAAGGACCGGCCGGCCTGACGGGCCGCCGGCCCCGGTCCCTGCCCTCGCGGCACGGGACCGTTGCACAGCGCGCTCTTGTAACCGAACCTTAACACGTCCATCTCCGAGGCCGCGGGCCGTTCGCCGTCCGTATCGCCGCCGCCCTGCCGTCCGGAGACGGAAATGATCCTCGACCGCCGCAGCCTTCTCGCCAGCGTGGCCCTGGCCATCGCCGGCCTGTCTGTTGCGGCCGCTGCCGACCCCGGGCCGGCGAGCCATCGCGCCGACGGCGAGATTCCGGTCACGCCCGGCGTCATCTACGCCGTCGGCGAGAAGCGCGACGGCGGCTTCAACGAGGGCGCGCTGCGCGCGCTGGAATTCTTCCGCAACGAGACCGGGGACGCCTTCCTGGAGGCCGAGCTGCCGTCGGTCGACGGCTTCGCCGCCGCGGCGGACGGGCTAATCCGCCAGGGCGCCACCCTGGTCATCGCGGTCGGCTTCTACTACGCCGATGCAGTGAAGGCGGCCGCGGCGGCCCATCCCGGGACCAGCTTCGTGCTGGTCGACGGCGTCGCCGAGGGACCGAACATCCGCTCCATCGTGTTCCGCGAGCAGGAGGGAGCCTATCTTGTCGGCGTGCTGGCGGCCTTGGCCAGCAAGTCGGGCACGATCGGCTTCGTTGGCGCCGCCGACGTGCCGGTGCTGCGCAAATTCGCCGATGGCTACGCCGCCGGCGCCAAGGCGACACGGCCGGACATCGGGGTCCTGGTCGACTATATCGGCACGGATGCCGCCGCCTTCCGCGACCGGGACCGGGCGACCGCGATCGCGCGCGACCAGATCGGGCGCGGCGCCGACGTCCTGTTCGCGGTCGCCGGCGAGGCCAATCTCGGCGTGTTCCAGGCGGCGCGCGCCGCGGAGAAGCTGGCGATCGGCGTCGACAGCAACCAGAACGGCGTGGTGCCCGGCACCATCCTGACCTCGATGCTGAAGCGTGTGGACATCGCCGTGCTGCGCTCGCTGGACGACATGCGGGCGGGCACCTGGGCCCCCGGCCTGGTCACGCTGGGCGTTCGCGAGCACGCGGTCGGCTGGGCGATCGACGACAACAACCGGCCGCTGGTGACCCCGGCCATGGAGGACGCGGTCGAGACCGCCCGCCGCGCCATCGCCGACGGCACCATCACCGTGCCCGACCCGACGGCGAAGTGACTTGTCGTCCCGTTTGCTTCGACCCCAGGTCGTAGAATTAACCTAAAAATCTAGATGTCATTGCCGGGCTTGGCCCGGCAATCCAGGAGATATCGACAATCCCTGGATGCCCTGGTCAAGCCCGGGCATGACACAGATAAAGTTGCAGCTCATTCGGAGAATTCGCCTTCTGGCTGTCTTCTCGGCTCAGACGGCTGTTTCCATCCCCAAAGACCTGTCCAATTCACGCGAATGCAACCGAAGCCCCTTACAGGTGTTTTCGGGAGCGGCAGGGAATTTGGCCCTGCCGGATGAAGCAGGGGGAGACTTCGTCATGGCCGATCCGTTGCTCAACGAGTTCGTCGCCAACCATGTCGGCGCGGACAATTCGGAATATGTCGAGATCAAGGGCGATGCCCTGACCGACTACAGCGGCTGGACGCTGGTGCAGATCGAGGGCGATGCCGGCGGCACCGGCCGCATCATCTCCGCCACCGCGATCGGCACCACCGACGCCGACGGCTATTGGAGCAGCGGCTTCCAGTCGAACCTGCTGCAGAACGGCAGCGGCACGCTGCTGCTGGTGGAGAACTACAGCGGCAGCACCGGCCAGGATCTCGACACCAATGATGACGGCGTGCTCGATGCCACGCCCTGGGTCCGGGCCGGCGACGGCGTCGCGATCGACGACGGCGGCAGCGGCGACCGCTTCTACAGCACCGCCGTGCTGACCCCGGGCTTCGACGGCGGCAGCATCGCCGTCGGCGGCGCGTCGCGCCTGCCGGACGGCGTCGACACCGACAGCCCGTCGGACTGGACCCGCAACGATTTCGACCTTGCCGGCCTGCCGGGCCAGGCGGGCACCCCGGTCCCCGGCGAGGCGCTGAACACGCCCGGCGCCGCCAACGCCCCGGTGCCCGCGACCGAGCCGGAGTTCCACGCGATCTTCGACATCCAGGGCGAAGGCCACCGCTCCGACTTCGAGGGCGACCGGGTGGCGACCCGCGGCGTGGTCACCGCCATCGCCGGCAACGGCTTCTATATCCAGGATGCCCAGGGCGACGGCAACACCGCCACCTCGGACGCGATCTTCGTCTTCACCGGCGCCGGCAACGTGCCGGCCGCGGCGCAGCTCGGCGTCACCCTCGACGTCACCGGCACGGTCAGCGAGTTCCAGCCGGGCGGCGCCTCCTCCCACAACCTGACCGTCACCGAGATCACCGGCGCCAGCGTCGAGGTCTCGGCCGTGCAGCAGACGGTGCCGGTCGCGGTCGGCATTGGTGCCGGCGGCTATGCCCCGCCGACCGAGGTGATCGACGATGACGGCCGCGCGGTCTTCGATCCCGCACATGATGGCATGGATTACTGGGAGACCCTGGAGGGCATGCTGGTCGAGATCCCGGCCGCGGTGGTGATCGGCCCGACCAACGGCTTCGGCGAGGCCTATGTCCTGGCCGACCATGGCGACCACGCCACCGGCACCCGCACCGGCGCCGGCGGCCTGCTGATCTCCGAGACCGACCAGCAGCCGGAGCGGATCCAGATCGACGACGACCTGCTGGGCGGCAGCGGCATGCCGAAGCTGAATGTCGGGGCCGAGCTCGGCACCGTGCAGGGCGTGGTCGGCACCAATTTCGGCTGGTACGAGGTGCAGGCGACCAAGCCGGTCACGGTCGTGTCCCCCGGCACGCTGCAGCCCGAGACCACGGCCCTGACCGGCGACCGCGACCACCTGACCGTCGGCTCGATCAACCTCGAGAACCTCGACCCGAAGGTCGAGGACGTGAACCTGGTCGAGGACAAGGACCCGAGCAACGTCGATGACGATATCGGCAGCGGCAAGTTCGACCGGCTGGCGGAGCAGATCGTCGCGAACATGGGCTCGCCCGACGTGGTCGCGCTGCAGGAGGTACAGGACGGCGACGGCGCCGAGATCACCGGCGTCACCTCCGCCGCCGAGACGGCGCGGGTGCTGATCGAGGCGATCGTCGCCCAGGGCGGGCCGCGCTACGAATATGTCGATGTGGCGCCGGAGGCCGGCACCTCGGGCGGCCAGCCCGGCGGCAACATCCGGGTCGGCTACCTGTACAATCCGGACCGGGTCGACTTGGTCGAGGGTTCGGTGCATGCGCTGACCGATTCCGATTTGTCGGACGGCGACGCCTTCGCCGCCAGCCGCCTGCCGCTGGCCGCCGACTTCGTCTTCAACGGCGAGACGGTGACGGTGGTGAACAACCACTTCACCTCGAAGGGCGGCAGCTCGCCGGCCTATGGCGACACCTTCCCGCCGGTGAATGGCGGCGAGGACCAGCGCGAGGCGCAGGCGGCGATCGTCAACGCCTATGTCGACGGCCGGCTGGCATCAGACCCCGACGCCAAGGTGATGGTGGTCGGCGACCTCAACGAGTTCTCCTGGAACGACCCGCTGAAGGTGCTGCGCGGCGACACCGACGGCAGCCACGTGCTGAAGGACCTGGCCGACACGCTGCTGTCGCCGGAGGAGCGCTGGAGCTACGTGTTCGAGGGGGCGAGCCAGGAGCTCGACCACATGCTGGCGACCGACGGCGCGTACAAATCGGGGCTGGAGTTCGACATCGTCCATACCAATGCGGGCTTCGCCGACCAGGTCAGCGACCATGACCCGTCGGTGGCCCGGCTGCACATCCCGGCCCCGGGCACGCCGGAGAACCCGCATGTCATCACCGCCGACACGCCGACCTTCTTCTTCAACTTCGCCATCGTGAAGGGCACGGAGGAATTCGACGAGGTCCGCGCCACGGTCAACGTCAAGGCGAACGACGCGGTCGAGCGCATCGTGCTGCAGGGCGACCGCGACCTGATCGTCTGGGCCGGCAACACCGACACCCAGATCATCGGCAACAGCGGCGACAACACGATCTACGGCGGATCCGGCAGCGACCGCATCGCCGGCGGCGGCGGCAACGACCTGCTGATCGGGGGCCGCGGCGCCGATGTCTTCGCCTTCGGCCATGGCGATGGCCGCGACACGATCCTCGACTTCGACGTCCGGCAGGACAAGCTGCTGATCGCCGACGGCGCTGACGCCACGGTGAAATGGGGCCTGCTGGGCGCGGTGGTCGATCTCGACGACGGCACCCGCGTCACGCTGGTCGGCGTGCGGCCCGACCAGATCGAGCATGCGGATTGGATGGTGTGAGGCGGCGCTGACCGTCCCTCCCCGTCATTGCAAGGAGGCGAAGCCGACGAATCCGTCCAGGGGCCGGTTCGGGCCAGCCCCTGGATGGATTTGCTGCGCACGCAATGACAGGCCGGAAGTTCGAATTGCCGGGCGGGGATCCGCCTCGGCCAAGGGATTATGATTCCCCTGCTCCGCATCGTTGGGTTCGCCTCATCGAATCCAACCTACCCGCTATGCCTTTGCCTATTGCGCACAAATCCCTGCGCCATTTTGGCCGATCCACCTCATGCAAGGCAGGTGGCACCGACCTAACCAGAGGTGACGGTAAATGTTCCGTAGAGATTTCCCGCAATGCCGAAACCGACATCACTGACGGATACGTTATACGATTGCTTGCTCGATAGAATCACTGGCTTCAAAGTTCTATTAACATAATCAAATGACACATTAAACAAATCATAAGCACCATCGTCCACGGTATATTGAATATCACCGTTGAAATCAGAGCCGCCATCTCCAGCCACAACGACGCAAAACCCAGCCCCACCACCGGGTATGCTATCGCATACAGGAACAGTTATACTTGTATTGGAATCGTATCCGTTGGATGAAATTCCCCATCCAGTTTTGTTAATTACAGTGAAGGTAATGCAGTATGCCATGCAAGACACTCCTTCTTAAGTCGCCAAGAAATACGAACACTGCAATGCGGCATTAAATCGGATACCATTCTGAAAATCAACACCACAGGTTGACTTAAACAGCAATAAATCTCTAACATACATAAATTTCCAAGAAAATTTTGATGCAATTATGAGAAAATCAGAATTCATAGCATCGACGGAACGTCCATCTGTACTGAATTCTCCTCAGCGGACTCAACTTATATTTTCCAACTCCTCCAATCTCCGCATCAGGAACCGCCGCTCCGACTCCTGCTGCGTCAGGTCGAGCGCCCGTTCATAGGCAGCGCGGGCCTCCGCCGTCCGGCCCAGGCGGCGCAGCAAATCCGCGCGGGCGGCGTGGGCCAGGCGGTAGCCGCCGAGATGGCCATGCGCCAGGAGCGCGTCGATCAGCGCCAGCCCGGCCGCCGGCCCGTCGCGCATCGCCACCGCCACCGCCCGGTTCAGCGCCACCACCGGCGAGGG
>NZ_JANX01000081.1 GCF_000767795.1 Inquilinus limosus MP06
AGCGCCGCCGGACGCGGCCCGGCCCAGGCATCGCCGAAGCGGCAGTCCAGCGGGTCGAAGCCGAGGCCGAGATCATGCGCCAGGGCGCGGATCAGCGAGGCGTCGCCGCCCTGCCCGGCCCCGCGCGGCACTCGGGTCAGCGCCACCAGCAGGTCGGTGCGCTGGTCGCCCTCCGGCGAGCGGCCGAAGATGTGCAGCCCGTCGCGGATCTGCATCTCCTTCAGCTCGCAGAGATGGTTGTCGATCTGCGCCAAGGCGGAGTCGGAATCGGCATCCGCCGCCACGCCGCAATCGCGATCCAGGCCGGTCGACCAGGCGAGGTCGAGGATGCGGTCGCGCAGATGCTTGAGCCGGCGCGGGTCCATGCCGGCAGCCTCGTAATACTCGTCGACCAGCGCCTCCAGGTCCTTGAGCGGGCCGTAGCTTTCGGCCCGGGTCAGCGGCGGCGTCAAATGATCGATGATCACGGCGGCGGCGCGGCGCTTGGCCTGGGTGCCCTCGCCGGGATCGTTGACGATGAAGGGGTAGAGATGCGGCACGGGGCCGAAGGCGGCCTCCGGGAAGCAGTCCTGCGACAGCGCCAGCGCCTTGCCCGGCAGCCATTCCAGGTTGCCGTGCTTGCCCATATGGACGATGGCCTGGCCGCCGAAGCTGCGGCGCAGCCAGGCGTAGAAGGCCAGATAGCCATGCGGCGGCACCAGGTCCGGGTCGTGATAGGTCGCCTGCGGGTCGATGTTGTAGCCGCGCGCCGGCTGCACGCCGATGACGACGTTGCCGAATCGATGCACCGCCAGGCGGAAGGCGCCGGCCACGACGAAGGGATCGGCCTCGGGCTCACCCCAGCGGGCCGTCACGGCGGCCCGCACGGCCTCGGGTAGGCCGTCGAAGAAGGCGCGGTACTCGGCGAGGGGATAGGAGACGCCGCCGGAGCGGCCCGCCCGGTCCGCCAGCGCGTTGGTCGGGCCGGCGGAGACCCGGGCCATCAGCGCCGCCGCATCCTCGGGCAGGTCCTCGACTCGGTAGCCGGCTTCGGCCAGGGCGCGCAGCACCTCGATAGTCCCGGCCGGGGTGTCGAGGCCGACGCCGTTGCCGAGGCGGCCGTCACGGTTCGGATAGTTGGCCAGCACCAGCGCCACGCGGCGTTCAGCCGGCGGCGTGCGGCGCAGCCCAGCCCAGGCGGCGGCGAGGTCGGCGACGAAGCCGATCCGGTCCGGCACCGGGCGGTAGGACACCACGGTGCATTCGGTCAGCTTGTCCCAGCGCGCCTCCGACTTGAAGGACACGGCGCGGGTCAGGACCCGTCCGTCGATCTCGGTCAGCGCGACATTCATCGCCAGGTCCTGCGCCGACAGGCCGCGGGTGCCGTCGCGCCACGCCGCTTCGCCGCCGCCGGCGAACACCACCTGCAGGACGGGGCAGTCGGCCGCGTCGAACGGCGTCGGCTGGGCCGGGCCGCCAGGGCTGGAGACGGCGAAGCTGGTGGCGTTCAGGATCACCGAAGGCGGGCGGCGGGCGAAGGCGTCGGTGATCAGCTCGGCCGACACCGCGTCCTTGAGGCTGGAGACGAAGATCGGCAGCGGGTTAAGGCCGCGCTCGCGCAGCGCCGCGACCAGCGCGTCGACCGGCGCCAGGTTCCCGGCCTGCACCAGGGCGCGGTAGAAGACCAGGCCGATGACGGGGGCGGTGGTGGCCTCCCGTCCGTCTTCCCCGCCGCTTCCCTTTTGAGTCCCCCCTCCCCTCGCGGGAGGGGGTAGGGGAGGGGGTTGTCGAACGAAGGGCTCGGTATCGCCGGTCGGTCTTTGGGCGACGGCTCTTGCTGCTCGAACCCCCTCCCCTACCCCCCTCCCGCGAGGGGAGGGGGGACTCGATCGGTTCTTCCCTCCACCGCTGCTCGATCTCGCCGAACGACGGGTGCCGCAGATCCGGCCAGTACAGGCCGGCGCGCAGCAGCGGCCGGGGCTCGGCCCAGGGCAGGTCGTGGCCGATCAAGCTCCCGGCATAGGCCAGGAAGCTGCGGGCGTTCTCGATACCGCCCTCGACCAGATAGCGCCACAGCCGGCCCCTCGCCTCCGCCGGCAATGTGGAGAGATCGTCGAGGTCGGCGTCGGGCTTGTCGTCGCCCGGCAGCACGGCGAGCGGGATACCCTCGCGCCGGCAGGCGGCATGCACCTGCTCGATGCCGTAACGCCAATAGCCGGCGCCGCCGAGCAGCCGCACCACCACCAGCCTGGCCCGGCTGACCACGTCGTCGACATAGGTGTCGACCGACAGGTTGTGGCCGAGCTGCAGCAGGTTGGCCAGGCGCAGCCGGGGAAACGCCTCACCCAAGCCGGCCCGCGCCGCCGACAGGCAGGCGAGCTCGGTGTCCGCCGCGGTCAGGACGACGATGTCGCCCGGGCTCTGGCCCAGATCGACCGCCTCCGACCCGTCGGCGATGCTGCCCGGCTTGGCGGCGAGGAGATGCATCAGGGACGGCTTTCCAATGGAGAGGCCTGCTCCCCCTCACCCTCCCGTCGCCAACGCGACGGGCCCCTCCCTCTCCCCGAGGAGAGGGGAACAACCAGCGCGCGCTGATGCACCTCTCCGTTGGGGAGAGGTCGAAATCGCGCAGCGATTTCGGGTGAGGGGGAGAGCCGGCGCCACCATTGGTCTCAGGCCGTCAGCGCCTTGGTGATCGCATCGCGATCCAGGCCGCGCTCGCCGATCACCACCAGGGTGGTGCCGCGCGGTTCCTCGGTGCGCCAGGCGCGGTCGTAATAGTGCTGGATGCGGCCGCCGACCGCCTGCACCACCAGCCGCATCGGCTTGCCCGCGACCTCGGCGAAGCCCTTCAGCCGCAGGATGTCATGCGCCTCGATCACCGGCTTCAGCCTGGCGGCCAGCGCGTCCGGGTCGGCCACCGTGCCGAGATCGACATGGAAGCTCTCGAAATCGTCGTGGTCATGCTCCTCCTCCGCATCGTGATGCGAGGGGCGCGCCGCCAGGTCGTCCTCGGCCGCGGCGCCGAGGCCCAGCAGCACCGCGGCGTCGATGGCGCCGTGCCGTGCCTTGACCACCTTCACCCCCGGCCGCAGCTGGGTGGCGAGGTCGGTCGAGACCGCGGACAGCGAGTCGTCGTCCAAGAGGTCGGTCTTGTTCAGGATCACCATGTCGGCGCAGGCCAGCTGGTCCTCGAACAGCTCCTCCAGCGGGCTGTCATGGTCCAGAGCCTCGTCGGCCGCGCGCTGGGCCGCCAGGGCCTCCTCATCCGGCACGAAGCGGCCCTCGGACACGGCGGCGCCGTCGATCACGGTGATGACGCCGTCGACCGTCACCCGGGTGCGGATCTCCGGCCAGCCGAAGGCCTTCACCAGCGGCTTCGGCAGGGCCAGGCCGCTGGTCTCGATCACGATGTGCTCCGGCGGCTCGTCGCGGGCCAGCAGCTTCTCGATGGTCGGGATGAAGTCGTCGGCCACTGTGCAGCAGATGCAGCCATTGGCCAGCTCCACCACATCCTCCTCGCGGCAGGTGGCGTCGCCACAGCTGCGCAGCAGGTCGCCGTCGACGCCGACATCGCCGAACTCGTTGATGATCAGCGCCAGCCGGCGGCCATTGGCGGTCTGCAGCAGGTGGCGGATCAGCGTGGTCTTGCCGGCGCCGAGGAAGCCGGTGACGACGGTGGCGGGGATCTTGGCGGGCATGCGGGTCCTCAGGCGGATTTCAGGGTCAGGGGAAGGCCGGCGGCGACGAAGACGACGGAGGGCACGACGGCGGCCACGGCCTGGTGCAGGCGGCCGGCATGGTCGCGGAAGGCGCGGGCCAGGGCGTTGTCGGGGACGATGCCGAGGCCGACCTCGTTCGACACCAGCACCACCGGGCCGGGCGGGGCCGCGAGCCAGCGCACCAGCCGCTCGGTCTCGGCGGCGATGTCGCGGTCGGCATGCATGAGATTGGACAGCCAGAGCGTCAGGCAGTCGACCAGCACGGCGCGGCCGCGGCCGGCCGCCTGGCCGAGGGTCTCGACCAGCTCCAGCGGCGCCTCGACCGTGCGCCAGCGCGAGCCGCGCTGCGCCTGGTGGCGGGAGATGCGTTCCACCATCTCGGCATCCCAGGCCTCGGCGGTGGCGAGATAGACGCAGTCGCCGGGCTGGCTCTCGACCAGCGCCTCGGCATGGCGGCTCTTGCCCGACCGGGCGCCGCCCAGCACCAGCGTCGCCGCCGGCAGCTCAGCCATGGTTCGGTCGATGCAGCACGCCCTCGCCCCTCGCTCGGCCGGACAGGGCTTGGACGCCGGAGACGGTGCCGTGAAGCGCCGCGCATCCCGCGCCACCGGTTCACCCCGCCCGGCGGTTCGCACGCATCGCCTCGCCGGCAGGTCTCCTGGCTCGCGGGTCGTCGCCTGCCCCCGCCTTCCCGGCCATCGGCCAGTGGCTGTCGGAGGTGGGCTCGCCGCCTACAGTTGCGGGGGCAGCCGCGGATCAGGCCGAAGGTCGGCCATCCCGCGTTCCCTTTTCCGAGGCATTTCGTAAATGCTACTGGTGCGGCCGTCTGGCGGCGGTTTCCGCGCTTCCGGTGCTCACGCACCAAACGTGCGCTGCGCTCCGGTTCTCGAAACCACCACCAGCCGACTCACACCAGCGCATTTTCGAAACGCCTCTCATCCCCTCGGGCCTTCGCCTTCGGGGAACCGGCTGCGCGATGGCGGCACAGTAGGCGGCGGGTGGCAGGCGGTCAATCGATGCCGCGGCTCAGGCCGCCGGGAGGCGCTTGCCGACGGCTTCCAGCACCAGGCGATGCGCCCGTTCGACGATGTCGTCCATCGACCGGGTCTTGGCGAACATCGCCGTGGCCCGCAGCCGGACGGCCTCCCGCGTCGGGAAGCTCGGCAGATGCGCCTTGGCCAGCAGGTCCACGGTCTTGTGCTGCGCCGTCGCCAGCGCGTCGCGCAGGTCGGCCAGGGTCGGCGCATGGGCATGGGCCAGCGCTTCGTGCAGCGCCGCCGCGATCCGCTCCGCCGGGAAGCTGGCCGCCAGGTCGGCCGCCGCGCGCTCGATGACCTTGCTGCCGAGGCGCTGCTCGTTGCGCAGCACGGCCTCCGGCGGAGTCTTGAGGTTCCAGATCACGCCGCACCAGGACAGGGCCTTGAGGATGTAGAAGGTCGGGTCGACCTCCCACCACTTGAAGCCCTGGCGCACGCTGCTCTGATAGGCGTGGTGGTTGTTGTGCCAGCCCTCGCCCATGGTCACCAAAGCGAGCAGCCAATTGTTGCGGGAATCGTCGCCGGTGACATAGCGCTTGCGGCCATGCACATGCGCCAGCGAGTTGATGCAGAAGGTGCCGTGATAGACCAGCACCGTGCTCCAGACGAAGCCGACCACGAGGCCGGACCAGCCGCCGATCAGGAAGGTGATCGCGGCCAGGATCACGGCCGGGGTCAGCTCCCATTTGTGCAGCAGCATCAGCTCGGGGTAGCGCGCGAAATCCGCGATCTTGCTCAGATCCGTGGTGCGGTGCCGGGTCGAGAAGATCCAGCCGAGATGGGCATAGACGAAGCCCCGGTGCCGGGGCGAGTGCACGTCCTGCTCGGTGTCGGAATGCTGGTGGTGGTGCCGGTGCTTAGCGGCCCACCACAGCGTGCTCTTCTGCGCCGTGCTCTGCGACAGGAAGGCCAGGATGAACTGGAACACCCGGCTGGTGGAATAGGCGCGATGGGCGAAATAGCGGTGGTAGCCGGCGCCGATGGCGAAGATGCGCAGGACGTACAGCACCACGCAGATCGCCACGGCCTGCCAGGTGATTCCGGTCCAGATCGCCGCGAAGCTGGCGAGGTGGAGCAGGACGAACGGGCCCGCCTCCGGATACAGGATGTCCTCGTGGTCATGCGAGGCGTCGTCCGGACCGGTCTGCGGGGTGGCCATGGGCTCCGTCATCTGCTGATACACCGACCGCGGCGAGGAAACGCCGGGCGTCCCCTAGATAAGCCTCGCCGCGGCGCCGTCAAGCGGACGTGGCGCCGCGGGCCGTCGTCCGCAGCCGCTGGGCGTAGACGTTGATGACCAGCGCCGCCAGCAGGATCAGGCCGCGGATCAGGATCTTCAGGAAGCTGTCGATGTCGACATGGTCCAGCCCGTTGTTCAGCACGCCCAGGATCAGCACGCCGACGATGGTGTTGCCGATGCCGCCGCGGCCGCCGAACAGGCTGGTGCCGCCGACCACCACCGCGGCGATGGCGTCAAGCAGGAAGGTGTCGAACTCGTTCTGCTGGGCGCTGCCGAAATAGGCGACGCCGAGCATGCCGGCGAGGCCGGAGCAGACGGCAGAGATCACCAGCACCGCGCCGATGATGACCCGAACGTTGACGCCGGAGAACTCCGCCGCCTCGCGATTGCCGCCGACCATGTAGACGTAGCGGCCGAAGCGCGTATAGGTCAGCACCAGATGGGCGACCAGCAGCGTGATGCCGGCCACGATCACGATCCACGGCACCCCGCCGATCGAGCCCGAGCCGAGAGTGACGAGGATCGGCGGCACGGCATAGGCGATCTGGCCGCGCACCAGCATGGCGCAGATGCCGGCGCCGATCTGCATCATCGCCAGCGTCATGATGAAGGACGGGATGCCGATCCGGGTCACGCCGAAGGCGTTGATCATCCCCAGCGCCACGCAGGCTGCCAGCGCCACCACGATGGCGGCCCAGCCCGGCAGCGGCACGTTGGCGATGTTGACGTAGGATTCCTGCACCGTGAAGAAGGCCACGATGATGCCGGCGGCATTGGCGATGGCGGCGACCGACAGGTCGATCTCGGCGCACAGGATCACGAAGGTCAGGCCGACCGCGATGATCGCCGTGACCGACACCTGGTTCAGCACGTTGCTAAAATTGTCGACCGTCAGGAAGGACGGGCTGGCGATGCTGAAGAACACCACCAGCGCGATCAGCGTGATGAAGGGCGCGATGTTGCGCAGCTGGCTGCTCAGCAGCGCGCCGAGCCGGGAGCCGGAACCGCCGGCGGTCTGTGTGGTCTGCGCGCCCATCCGATGTCCGTCCCCTGTCACGCCGCCTCGAGCAGGCGGTCCTTGCTGACCGTTCCGTCCGCGAATTCGCGGGTGATCTGGCCCTTGCACATCACCAGGATGCGGTCGGCCAGCGACAGCACCGTCTCCGGCTCCGCCGAGACCACGATGACGCCGATGCCCTGGTCGCGCAGGCCGCGGACGATGCCGACCACATCCTCCTTGGCGCCGACATCCATGCCGCGGGTCGGCTCGCTCAGGATCAGCACCCGCGGCGCATGGGTCAGCCACTTGGCCAGCGCCACCTTCTGCTGGTTGCCGCCCGACAGGGCGCCGAGCTCGGCATCGACATGCGGGGTGCGGATGCGCAGCGCCTCGACATGCCGGCGGGCGATGGTCCTCTCCGCCTCCGGCCGCAGCAGGAAGCGCGAGATCCGGTCGAGGATGCTGATCGAGACGTTCTTGTAGATCGGCTCGTGGTGGAACAGCATCGCCCGCCGGCTCTCCGGCACGAAGGCAATGCCGGCGCGGCGGGCCTTGGCGGTCGTCGACAGCCGCGCCGGCTGTCCGGCGATCGAGATTCGGCCGGCATCCGCGGGCAGCTTGCCGAACAGCGTCCGCGCCAGCTCCAGCTGGCCGCAGCCCATGAAGCCGTAGATGCCCAGCACCTCGCCGGCCCGGACCTGCAGCGAGATATTCTGGTAGCGGCCGGCCAGCGACAGCCCGTCGACCGACAGCACCACCGGGTGGCCGGGCTTCGGGTCCAGCCGGATCTCGCCGGTGTAGCTCTCTCCCAGCTCGTCATGGCCGGTGCCAATCATGCGGTCGATCAGCATGGTCTTGCTGGTCTCCGCGGCGGCCGCGCTCATCACATGCTGGCCGTTGCGGAACACCGTCACCGAATCGGAGATCCGCAGGATGTCGTCGAGGAAGTGGGAGATGAAGACGAAGCTGCGCCCCTCGTCGCGCAGCCGCCGCAGCACCCCGAACAGCCGCTCGATTTCCGGCGGCGACAGGGCCGAGGTCGGCTCGTCCAGGATGATGATGCGGGCGCCGGAGAACAGCACCCGGGCGATCTCGACCATCTGCTGCAGCCCGATCGGCAGCGCGCCGGCGGGGGTGCGCGGATCGATGTCGATGCCCAGGCGGCGCAGCTGCTCCTCCGCCGCGCGGCGCATGCCGGCCCAGTCGACGACACCGAGCCGGGTCAGCGGCTGCGACCCGAGGAACACGTTCTCGGCGACGCTGAGGTCCGGCACGATGCTCAGCTCCTGATGCACCATGCCGACCCCGGCTGCCAGGGCGTCGCGGGCCGAGCGGAAGCGGACCTCGCGGCCATCGATCCGCATCGTGCCCTCATAGCCGGAATGCACGCCGGCGATGATCTTCATCATGGTCGACTTGCCGGCGCCGTTCTCGCCGACCAGGCCATGGATCTCGCCGGCCTTGAGCACGAAGTCGACACCCCGAAGGGCCCGGACGCCGCCGAACGCCTTCGAGATGCCGCTGAGCTCGAGCACGGGGGTATCGGTCATCGTCCTGTGTGCTTTCTGCCGCCAGCCGTCATTGCGAGGAGGCGAAGCCGACAAAGCAATCCAGAGGCCACGCCAAACGGCCCTGGATCGCTTCGCTGCGCTCGCAATGACGGTACAGGGGCTGCTCCGATCAGATCAGGAAATGATCCTGCATCCACTGCATGCCGGCCGCGTTCGACTTGGTCACCACCGGGCCGTCGGTGACGACCGACTTCGGGATGCCCTCGCCGCTCTTCTCCCCGGCGGTCACCGCGGCGACACCGGCGATCACGGCGCCGCCATGGATGCGGCAGGACGGGTTGCGCACGGTCGCGTACATGCGCCCGTCCGACACCGCCTGGATCGCCGGCGGCATGGCGTCGACGCCGCCGATCAGGATGTCGGTGCGGTTGCGGGCCTTCATCACGTTGTAGGCGGCCAGCGCCATGTCGTCATTGTGGAAGAAGGCGGCGCTGATCTTCGGGTACTTGGTCAGGTGCGTCTCCCACAGCCGGGCGGTCTTCGACACGTCCCAGTCGGCAGGATCGGTGTTCAGCACCTCGATCTTCGGGAACTGCTTGACCACCGATTCGAAGCCGCGGGCCCGGCCCTGCGCCCCGGTGTGGCCCAGCGCGCCCTGGGTCATGATGATAGTGCCCTCGCCCTTGATGGCGGTGCACAGCGCCTGGGTCACGGCGGCGCCCATGAACTCGTTGTCCGGCGCCAGGAAGGAGTGGATGTTGATCTGGTCCAGCGGCGCGATCAGCGTGTCCATGTCGATCACCGGGATGCCGGCGTCGATCATCTTCTGCACCGGCTGGGTCAGCGTGCCGATGCCGAAGGCCTGGATCGCCACGAAATCCCATTTCTGGGACGCCATGTTGTCGATCGCGGTGCGCTGCTTCGGCGCCGCCAGCTCGCCGTCGAACCAAGTGATCTCGACATTGAACAGCTTGCCCCAGTATTCCGCCGCCTGCTTGCCCTGGGCGCACCAGGTGGCCTGAAGCCCGGCGTTGGAGAAAGCTGCCTTGAGCGGCTTTTCGGACCGGCCGACGGCTTCCGCCGCCTGCGCCGCCATCTTGAGATCCAGACCGCCGAATGCGGCCGCCGCGCCGGCCGTGGCCGCCGCGGCCATGATGAAATCACGACGGCTGCGATGCTCACGCTCACCCATGGACGTCCTCCCGATATCGTGCTGTCCCAGGACAGCCACCCGGGGCTTCTTGACGAGCCCCGGGGAAACTCTGGCAGCGCTCGGGAGGCGGCGCAACGGCTATTTGTCAGACAGATGGAACGCGCACCTTGCTCTGTCCGACACGGGCGGCGAGGACCGAGAAGGACGGCGCCGGATCCTCGGCCGCCGCCTTGTTCGCCATGCGCAGATAGCGCAGCGGGAAGCAGATCGCCTCGACATTGGCGGCGCTGATCTCGGCCGGCCGCCGCGCATCGGCGGCGAGGCCGGCCTCGGCCTTCGCCAGCGCCTGGTCGATCTCCTCCTGGTCGAGCAGCCCCTTGTCGCGCAGCGCCGTCATCAGCGCGGTGAGCGCGGCATAGACGCCTTCGAGCTGAAGGTTGGCGGTGTTCATCTGGCTCTCCCAGGCTGGACGACACTGTCCAGATTATAGCGCCAAATATCGCTCCCGTGTTCCCTCGGCTGTGGCGAGCTCGGCGCTGGTGCCGCTCCACACCACCCGCCCCTTCTCGATCACCGCGTGGCGCTGGGCCAGGCGCAGCAGTGCGTCGAGGGTCTTGTCGACGATCAGGATCGACTGGCCCTCACTTTTCAACCGGTCCAGGCAGTCCCAGATCTCGGCCCGGATCAGCGGCGCCAGCCCCTCGGTCGCCTCGTCCAGCACCAAGAGCTTCGGGTTGGTCATCAGCGCCCGGCCGATGGCCAGCATCTGCTGCTCGCCGCCCGACAGCTGGCGGCCGCCATGCCGCCGCCGCTCCGCCAGGCGGGGGAACACGGCATAGACCCGGTCGAGCGTCCAGGGCGTCCTGCGGCCGAAGCGGTCGGCGGCGGTGGCGACCAGGTTCTCCTCGACCGTCAGGGTCGGGAAGATCTGCCGCCCCTCCGGCACCAGGCCGATGCCGGCCTGGGCGATGCGGTAGGGCGGCAGGCCGGTGACGTCCGCCCCGTCGAACCGGATCCGCCCGGCGCGCGGGCGCAGCAGGCCCAGGAGGCTGCGAATCGTCGTGGTCTTGCCCATGCCGTTGCGGCCGAGCAGGGTCGCGATCTCCCCCGCCGCGACGCGGAAGGAGACGCCGAACAGCACCTGGGCACCGCCATAGCCGGCCTCCAGCCCCTCGACCTCCAGCAGCGCGCTCACGCCGCCTCCTCGCCCAGATAGGCGGCGCGGACCTCGGCGCTGGCGCGGATCGCCTCCGGTCTGCCGGTGGCGATGACCCGGCCATAGACCAGCACCGAGATGCGGTCGGCCAGGGCGAAGACCGCGCTCATGTCGTGCTCGACCAGGATCATCGGCAGGGTGCCGGACAGGCCGCGCAGCAGCTCGACCAGCCGCGCCGTCTCCTCGCGCCCGGTGCCGGCCATCGGCTCGTCCAGCACCAGCAGCTTGGGCTCCAGCGCCAGGGCCATGGCGAGCTCGAGCTGGCGCTTCTCGCCATGGCTCAGCGCCGCCGCCGGTACCTCGGCGCGGCCGCCGAGGCCGGTGCGCTGCAGCAGCGCCCGCGCCGCCGCGTCGATCTCACGGTCGCGGCCCACCGGGCGGAGGAAGCGGAAGCTGGAGCCGCGGCGGCGCTGCACCGCCGTCGCCACGTTCTGCAGCGTGGTGAAGCCTGGCAGCAGCCGGGTGATCTGGAAGGTGCGGGCCAGGCCGCGCTGGGCCCGGCGATGCGCCGGCAGGCGGGTGATGTCCTCGCCGAGGAAGCGGATGGTGCCGGCATCGGGCGCGTGACGGCCGCAGATCTGCTGGATCAGCGTGGTCTTGCCGGCGCCGTTCGGGCCGATCAGGGCGTGGATCTCGCCGGGCCGGACATCGAAGCCGACGCCGTCGGTGACGGTCAGGGCGCCGAAGCGCTTGCTCAAGTTCTCGACCTGCAGCACCGGCTCAGTCATGCCGGACCTTCCCCAGCAGGCCGCCCAGCCCGCCGCGCAGGAACAGCACGACCAGGATCAGGAGCGGCCCGAAGATCAGCCGCCAATGCTCCGTGACGCCGGACAGCAGCTCCTCGGCCAGCAGGAAGGCGGCGGTGCCGACGATGGCACCGTGCAGGCTGCCGATGCCGCCCAGCACCACCATCACGATCAGCTCGCCCGAGCGCTGCCAGGACATGTAGGCCGGGCTGACGAACTCCGCCTGGATCGCCAGCAGCGCCCCGGCCAAGCCGGCAATGGCGCCGGCGATGACGGTCGCGGCCAGGCGGTAGGCGAACGGGTCGTAGCCGAGGGCGCGCATCCGCTCCTCATCCTCGCGGCAGCCGCGCAGCACCCGGCCGAAGCGCGAGCGGGTGACGGCGCGGCACAGCGCCCAGGCGGCGGCCAGCAGGAGCAGGACGATGTAGTAGAAGGCTGACCGGTCGTTCAGCCAATCGAAGCCGGCGACCAGCGGCCGCGACCACAGCGTCAGCCCGTCGTCGCCGCCATAGGCGGACAGGCTGGTCATGGTGAAATACGCCATCTGGCCGAAGGCCAGGGTGATCATGATGTAGTGCACGCCGCGGGTCTTCAGCGACACCGCACCGGTCAGGGCTGCGAAGACCGCCGCCGCCAGCATCGCCGCCGGCAGCAGCACCAACCCCTCCTCCACTCCCGCATCGGCCAGGATGCCGACGGCATAGGCGCCGAGGCCGATGAAGGCAGCATGTCCGAAGGACACGAGCCCGCCATAGCCGAGGATCAGGTCCAGGCTGACCGCGGCGATGGCGAAGATCATGATCCGGCCGGCCACGGTCAGCGGATAGGTGCCGCCGAGCAGCGGCGCCACCACCGGCACCAGCGCCAGCACGGCGAAGATCACCAGCGCCGGCCAGACCGAGCGCAGCGCGGAGGGGGCCGGGGTCCCTGCCCCGGTGATCGCGTCACTGGCCATGAGACGGGAACAGCCCGGCCGGGCGCCAGAACAGAATCGCGGCCATCAGCAGGTAGATCAGCATCGAGGTCAGGGCCGGCCCGACCTGGTTGGCCGAGGCGGGCGCCAGCACCAGGCGGAACAGGTCGGTGGCGAAGGACCGGCCGAGCGTGTCGACCAGGCCGACCAGCAGCGAGGCCATGAAGGCGCCCTTGATCGAGCCGATGCCGCCGATGACGATCACCACGAAGGCCAGGATCAGGAAGTTGTCGCCCATGCTGGGCTCGACCGCGAAGATCGGCCCGGCCAGGGCGCCGGCGAAGCCCGCCAGCATCGTGCCGGCGCCGAACACGATCATGAACAGCCGGCGGATGTTGACACCCAGCGCCGAGACCATGTCGGCGTTGCTGGCCCCGGCCCGGACGCGCATGCCGACCCGGGTGCGCGCGATCAGGACCCACAGCAGCAGGGCGACGCCCAGGCCCGCCGCCAGCACCACCAGCCGGTAGACCGGGTACAAGAGCCCCGGCATCAGCGCGATCGACCCCGACAGCACCGCCGGCATCGGATAGCTCAGCGGCGACGAGCCCCAGAGCGCCCGCACCGCCTCGTTGAAGAACAGGATCAGCCCGAAGGTGGCCAGCACCTGGTCGAGATGGCTGCGGCCGTAGAGGTGCCGGAACACCAGCACCTCCAGCACCAGCCCGAGCAGCAGCGCGGCCGCCAGCGCCAGCAGCAGGGCCAGCAGGAAGTGGCCGGTCAGGCCGTAGAAGGCGACGGCGAAATAGGCGCCCAGCATGTACTGCACGCCATGCGCCAGGTTGATGAAGTCCATCACCCCGAACACCAGCGTCAGCCCGGCCGCGATCAGGAACAGCAGCACGCCGAGCTGCAGCCCGTTCAGGGTCTGGACGACCAGGAGGGTGGTGCTCATGGCAGGGCGATCCCACCCACCAACACCGTCATTGCGAGCGCAGCGAAGCAATCCAGGGCCGCTTGACGTGGCCCCTGGATTGCTTCGTCGGCTTCGCCTCCTCGCAATGATGGCGGGGGGAACAGCAAGATCATGGACAGTGCGCCGGCCAGATCAATCCATCTTGCACTGGTCGGCGTAGGCGTCGCCGTAATGCGGGAAGACGGTCGACACCCGGCTGGTGACGATCTTGCCGTCGTCGCGCTTCACCACCTCGGTCAGGTAGAAGTCCTGCACCGGGAAGTTGTTCTTGTTCCAGGCGAAGTCGCCGCGGACGCTGGCCCATTTGGCATCGCGGATGGCCGATTTCAGCGTCTCGGCATCGGTCTTGCCGCCGGCCTGGCGGATGGCGGCGTCGATCAGCTTGGCGGCGTCGTAGCCGTTGGCGGCATATAGCGCCGGCTCGTAGCCGTATTCCTTCTCGAAGGCGGCGACGAAGGCCTTGTTGGCGGCGTTGTCGAGGTTCGGCGCCCATTGCGCGCCGGCGAAGAGACCCAGCGCCGCGTCCTTGGTGGCCGGCAGCGTGGTCTCGTCGACGGTGAAGGCCGACAGGAACGGGATGCGCTCGGCCAGGCCGGCCTGGCGGTACTGCCGCACCAGGTTGACGCCGGAGCCGCCGGGCATGAACACGAACACCGCCTGCGGCTCGGCCGCCGCGATCTTCGCCAGCTCGGCCGAGAAATCCTGCTGGTTGACCTGGGTGTAGATCTCCTCCGCCACCTCGCCCTTGTAGTGGCGCTTGAACCCGGCCAGCGCATCCTTGCCGGCCTGGTAGTTCGGGGCGATCAGCGCCACCTTGGCCCAGCCCTTGTCCTGGGCGTATTTGCCCATGACCTCGTGGTTCTGGTCGTTCTGGTAGGAGACCGAGAAGAAATACGGGCTGCAGCCCTTACCCGCGAGGGGCGACGGCCCGGCATTGGGGCTGATCAGGATCTTCTCGGCATCGGTCACCGGCTTGGCGATCGCCATCATGACGTTGGAGAAGACGACGCCGACGACGATGTCGACCTGGTCGCTCTCCAGGAGCTTGCGCACCTTGTTGACCGCGACGTCGGGCTTCAGCTCGTCATCCTCGACCACCACCTCGGTCGGCACGCCGCCGAGCTTGCCGCCCAGCTCCTTGACCCCGAGCTGGAAGCCGTCGCGCATGTGCTGGCCCAAGGCCGCCGGCGGGCCGGAGAGCGTGGCCATGAAGCCGATCTTGAGCCTGCCCTCCTCGGCCTGCGCGCCCAACGGCAGGGCCGCGGCCAGCAGGACAGCCGTAAGCAGGGCCGGAACGCGTCTCGCCATGATGCTCTCCCCCGTTTCTTGTCGGGCGCCGGCGATGGCCGCCGGTCGCGCCGCCAGTCTTTCATGCGCCCCCGCCGGGCGGAAGCGATTGCATCCATCTAATCACGAAATGCTTTAAGTTTAAAACAGATTTGGACCGGCTTGCGGCGGCGGCCGGCAGGATTATGGTCGCAGCATGCCGAAGCGAATTCCCTCCCGCATGCCCAACGCGATGCTCGTGGTCGGCGGCATGTTCACCGCCTTCGGGGTCGGGCTGGCCTTGATCGCCCGCCAGCTGTACTGGCATGAGCACCGCCCGGCGACCGGCCTGCCGATCGTCATCGCCTTCGCCTGGGCGGTCGCCGCCATGGTGGTGTCGATGATCCTGGTCTCGCTCACCTCCGGCCGCGGCCGCCGCGCCGGCCGGGTCCGGCGGGGCCGGGTGACGGTCGAGCTGCGGCAGCAGGATTCGCCACGGCGGACGACGCGCCTGACCGGCCCGGGCGTCGAGATGTCCGGCTCGGCCGACATCAGGGTCGGCAGCCGTCTCCCCGCCCTGTTCCTGTTCGCCGCCGCGGCCGGCCTCGCCGCCTTTCTCATCTGGTTCCACCTGCAGGGCCAGTCGAGCTGGATCGGCACCGGCGTCTCGCTGGTCCTGGCCTCCTACGTCGCCAACTGGGCCCGCAACGCCTGGCCGCGCCCCGACGCGCCGGAACCGAAGGATCCGCCCCCATGATCGACTTCACCATCCGGGCGCTGCAGGTCGCGGACTGGCCCGATGTCGCCGAGATGCAGGTCCAGCCGCGCTACCGCTGGGGCACCCTGCGGCTGCCCTTCCAGTCCAGGGAAGAGGTGCGCAGGCGCCTCGAATCGGCGCCGGCCGACGACATCCACCTCGCCGCGGTGGTCGGCGGACGGGTGGTCGGCCGGGCGCTGCTGCAGCCGGGCAAGGGCCGGCGCGCCCATACCGGCGCCGTCACCTGCGGCGTGCATGACGATTTCCATCGCCAGGGCATCGGCACCGGGCTGATGGCGGCGCTGCTCGACACCGCCGACAACTGGCTGAACCTGAAGCGGCTCGAACTCGGGGTCTGGACCGACAACGTGCCGGCGATCGCCTTGTACCAAAAGTTCGGCTTCGAGATCGAAGGCTGCGAGCGCGCCTATGCCTATCGCGACGGCGCCTATGTCGACAGCTACCTGATGGCGCGGCTGCGCGGCCTCTAGCCCAGCGCGGCGGCCAGCCGGGCGAAGCCGGCCTCGTCGGCGGGCAGGCCGAAGCGCAGCAGCGTCGGCCCGTCCGGGAAAGGCCGGACCAGGATGCCGGCGCGGCCGAGCCGATCCCAGATCACCGACGCCTGCGGATGCTCGACCAGCCGGAACAGGTCGGTGCCGCCGCGATCGGCGAAGCCATGGGTCAGCAGCAGCG
>NZ_JANX01000082.1 GCF_000767795.1 Inquilinus limosus MP06
ACCAGCACCCCGGTCTCGCCGTCCAGGATCAGCTCCGGGATCGCCGAGACGGAGGTGGCGAGGCAGCACAGCCCGGTCGCCTGCGCCTCCATCAGCACGTTCGGCAGCCCGTCGCGATCGCCATCGGCGGCGATGCGGGCGGTCAGCACGAACAGGTCGGATGAGAGCAGCGCCGCCAGCACCGCATCCTGGGTCAGGGCGCCGCGCCACTCGATCCGGTCGGCCAGGCCCAACCGCTTGGCCTGGGTCCGCAGCTCCGACAAGAGGGCACCGCCGCCGATATGGGTCCAGTGCCAGGCCTGGGCGGGCGGCAGCGCCGCGAAGACGTCCAGCAGCCGGTCGAAGCCCTTCTTCTCCACCGCCCGGCCGACCGAGATCAGCCGCACCGGGTCGTTCGGGTCGCGCCCGTCGCGGCGGGGCCGGGCGATCGGGTCGGGGAAGCGCCCGAAATCCAGCCCGTGATGCACCAGCGACACGCGCGCCGGCTCCGGCGCCAGCTTGGCCAGATAGGCGTGGTTGACCGCGGTGCAGGTGGCGGCCCAGCGCACCTCGGCCAGCTTCTCGCGCAGCTCCCACTCCGGCGTGGTCCAGATGTCCTTGGCGTGGGCCGAGACGCTCCAGGGCAGGCCGCGGATCAGCGCGGCATAGCGGCCGACCGAGGCGGGGGTGTGCAGGTAGTGGACGTAGATCCAGCTCGTCTCCGGCGGCAACTCCTGCGCCAGCACGCAGGCCTGGCCGAAGCGGCGCCAGCGGTTCGGTGTCGGGTCGCGGCGGTAGTCGCGGCGGAAGGCGGCATAGGCGGCGGCATAGCCCGGCTGGCGCCGCGCCCAGTCGCGCGCCGCCGCAACCCGCGGCTGCTCCTGGTACAGGTATTCCGGCAGGTACAGCACCGGCGCGGTGATGCGGCGGTTCAGCTCATGCACCTGGGTGTCGGTCGGATGGCGCAGCGACACGATCAGCTGGCGCTGGCCCAGCTGCTGCAGGCCCAGGATCTCCTGCGCGATGAAGGTCTCCGACAGCCGCGGATAGCCCTTGACCACGATGGCGGTCAGGCCGTCGCTCTGCACTCTCTCGGTCATGCTGTCTCAGGCCGTCGCGCGGATCGTGGAAGGCGGGTCGATGGCGTCCATGGCCAGCCGGTCGACGGCGTCGAGACCGTCCAGCAGGCCGGGCAGGAACCGGGTCGAGGGCAGCGGCTGGTCGGGCAGGGCCCGCAGCGCCCGCACCATCACGGCGGGATCGCCGGGCCCGTCCTGGTCGAGCATGCTGACCAGGCCGAGCTCGGCGGCGCGGGAGGCGCGGATATGCTGCTCCAGCCGCGGCCGCACCCGGGGCACCAGCAGGGCCCGCTTGTCGAAGGACAGGATCTCGCAGAAGGTGTTGTAGCCGCCCATGGCGACGACGCCGGCGGCGCGGATCATCAGATGCTCGATCCGGGCGTCGAAGGTGATGACCTCGACATCGTCCAGCTGCGCCGCGCGGGCCATGAACTCGGCCTGGCGCTCGCGCTGCATGAAAGGGCCCAGCACGATCAGCGCGGCGCAGGGCATCGACCGGTCCAGCTCATAGGCCGACAGCACCCAGTCGACCAGGTCCTCGCCGTCGCCGCCGCCGCCGGGCGTGACCAGGATGTACGGGTCGCGCAGCGGCGCCGCCTCGGCCGGGACATTGGTCGGCGCCCGCCGACGCAGATAGCCGGTATAGGTCATGCGGGCGCGCACCGATTCGGGCAGCTCGATATCCTCCAGCGGGTCGCAGATCTCCGGAAGCCCGTAGATCCACAGCTGGTCGTACAGGCTCTCCAGCGCCGGGACGACGTTCTTGCGCTCCCATTCCGGCGCCAGCAGCGACGGCTCGTCCATCACGTCGCGCAGGCCCAGCACGGTGCGGGTGCCGCGGTCGCGCAGCATCTCCAGCGTCTGCTTGACCTCGCCGCGCAGGCCCAGGGGCTCCTTGTCGACGATGAACAGGTCGGGATCGAAGATCGCCGCCGTGTGCTCGATGATCGAGGCGCGCATCGCCAGCGTCTCCTCGATGTCGATGTGCAGCGACAGCGAGGTGTAGTCGCCGTTGCGCAGCTTGATCACGCCCGGGATGCGGACGAAGTCGACCCGGCTGCGGAAGTCGAAGCTGCCGATGATCGGCGAGCCGGACAGAATCATCACCGACAGGTCGCTGTGTCGCGCCACCAGGGCATGCGCGATGGTGCGGCAGCGGCGCAGATGGCCGAGGCCGAAGCTGTCGTGGCTGTAGATCAGGATGCGGGCCTGAGCGGTACGCTTCGCCATGCAGCCTTGTCACCTGGGAACCGGAACGGGCACGCGGACGGCGCCTGCCGTCCGGCGCGCTTTTAGCACGAAGGCTCCGGACCCGTCACCCGCACCCTTTGCCCGAATGGTGACCGGCGTCACATGCTTTGCGGCATCGAAAGTTCAGGCTATGGTCCGGCCGATGCCCGGCGAGGCTGGACCTGGATCGCGATGGATTCCAATATCTTCAAGTTCATCTTGCGGCACAGCAGCCGCGAGCAGGTCTATATCCTCATCATCACGCTGATTTCGTTTCCTTTTGTCTATTATTCTCTGGATCTGCCGAAGCAGATCGTCAACGGCGCCATCGACGACAAGCATGCGGGCGATTTTCCGAAGGTAGTTTTGGGTTATCACTTCGACAGAATCGAATACCTGCTGCTGCTGTCGTTTCTGTTCCTGGCGCTGGTGTTCATCAACGGCGGCTTCAAGCTCTACATCAACGTCTACAAGGGCAAGCTGGGCGAGCGCATGCTGCGCCGGCTGCGCTACGAGCTGTACTGCCGGATCCTGCGCTTCCCGCTGCCGCATTTCCGCAAGACCTCGCAGGGCGAGATGATCCCGATGATCACCTCGGAGGTCGAGCCGCTGGGCGGCTTCATCGGCGACGCTTTCGTCCAGCCGATCTGGTCGACCGGGACGCTCCTGGTCTACATCTACTTCATCTTCGTCCAGGATCCGATCCTGGGGGCGGCGGCGGTGTCGCTGTACCCGCTGCAGGGCTGGCTGATCCCGCGGCTGCAGAAGCGGGTGAACCAGCTGGGCAAGGAGCGGGTGCGCACCGTGCGCAAGCTGGCCGACCGCATCGGCGAATCCGTGTCCGGCATCACCGACATGCACGCCAACGACGCCACCGCGGTGCACCTGGCGGACTTCTCCGACCGGCTGGGAACGATCTACGACATCCGGTTCGAGATCTACAACCGCAAGTTCTTCATCAAGTTCCTGAACAACTTCATCAACCAGCTGACACCGTTCTTCTTCTATTCGATCGGCGGTTGGCTGGTGATCCGCGGCGATATCCAGCTCGGAGCGCTGGTGGCGGTGCTGGCGGCCTACAAGGACCTGGCCTCGCCGTGGAAGGACCTGCTCGACTATTATCAGAGCCAGGCCGATGTCCGGATCAAGTACGAGCAGGTGGTGGAGCAGTTCCAGCCGCCGGAGCTGCTGCCGGTCGAGCGGATCACCGGCGACGACACGATCGAGGGACCGCTGCCGAAGGAGCTCAGCTTCTCCGCCGTCTCGCTGGTCGACGACAGCGGCATGACCGTGATCGAGGGGCTGACCGCCACTTTCCCGACCGACGGCCTGGTCGCGGTGGTCGGCGCCGGCGTCGGCAAGGACGAGCTGATGCTGATGATGGCGCGGCTGATCTCGCCGACCAGCGGCAAGATCCGGCTCGGCGAGCACGACTACGAGACGCTGGGCGAGTCGGTGATCGGCCGGCGCATCGCCTATGTCGGCGCCCACAGCTACATGTTCACCGGCACGCTGCGCCAGAACCTGTATTACGGCCTGTGCCACCGGCCGCTGCGCGAGGCGCAGTACGAGGACGACGCGGCGAAGCGCCGCCGTGCCCGGCGGGCGGCGGCGTCCCAGGCGGCGGGCAACACCGATTTCGACATCAACGCCGACTGGATCGATTACCAGGCTGCGGGTGTTGATGGGCCGGAGGCGCTGCAGGACAAGGCGCTGGAGATCCTGCAGGCCATCGACATGGAGCAGGACGTCTACCGCATCGGCCTGAACGGCACGATCGACCCCGACAAGGCGCCGGAGATCGCCGACCGGGTGCTGGCCGCGCGCGTCTCGGTGCGCAAGATCCTGGCCGAGAGCGACCTCGGCGACCTGGTGGAGCTGTACGACGCCGACCGCTTCAACAGCTCCGCCTCGGTGGCCGAGAACCTGCTGTTCGGCACGCCGGTCGGCCCGGTCTTCGCCTATGACGCGCTGGCCGAGAACGAGTACGTCCTGTCGGTGCTGCAGCGCACCGGCCTGATGGAGGAGTTCATCCAGGTCGGCGCCCAGATGGCCGAGACCATGGTCGAACTGTTCGCCGACCTGCCGCCCGGCCACGAGTTCTTCGAGCAGTTCAGCTTCATCGGCTCGGAGGACCTGCCGGAGTTCCAGCCGATCGTGATGCGGGCGAAGAAGGAGGGCACGGCGGCGCTGCGCCCGGCCGACCGCACCCGCCTGCTGTCGCTGCCGTTCAAGCTGGTGCCATCCCGGCACCGCCTGGGCGTGTTCGAGGCCGACCTGCAGCAGCGGCTGCTCGAGGCCCGCAAGGTGTTCGCGGCCGAGCTGCCGGCGGATCTGCGGCCCTTCATCGAGTTCTTCGACGCCGGGCGCTTCAACGAGGCCGCATCGCTGCAGGACAACATCCTGTTCGGCAAGATCCGTTACGGCCGGCCGGACGCGGCGGAGCGGGTGCAGACCCTGATCCAGACCGTGGTCGACGAGGTCGAGCTGCGCGACAGCGTCATCGCGGTCGGGCTCGACTTCTCGGTCGGCGTCGCCGGCAGCCGCCTGTCGGCGGTTCAGCGGCAGAAGGTCGGGCTGGGCCGGGCGCTGCTCAAGAACGCCGACCTGCTGCTGCTGAACGAGGCCACCTCGGCCCTCGACGGGGTGGCGCAGAGCCGGGTCCATCGCTCGATCCGCGAGCTGCGCGACGGCCGCGGCTTGATCTGGGGCGTGCATCGGCCCAGCATGGCGCGGGAGTTCGCCGACATCGTCGTGGTGCGGCACGGCCGCATCGTCGAGCGCGGCGACTTCCAGACGCTGAACCGCAACGGCAGCGCGCTGCACGAATTGCTGGAAGCGGAGTAGAATGCAAACAGGGAGTTGGAGGACAGATCGGTGAGCCTTGCGGAAGAAGTCGAATTGCTGAAGCGGATCCCGCTTTTCGCCAATATCGACACGTCGAAGCTGAAGCTTCTCGCCTTCACCAGCGAGCGTGTCCGCTTCCCCGCGGGGCAGGTGCTGTGCCGGCAGGGGGAGATCGGCCGCGCCGCCTTCATCATCATCGACGGTGAGGCCGATGTGGTGCTCGAGACCGATGGCGGACCGCAGACCGTCGCCGGCGTCGGGCGCAACGACTTCGTCGGCGAGATCGCCATCCTCTGCGACGTGCCGCGCACCGCCACGGTGCAGGCGCGCACCGACGTCACCGCCCTCGTCATCGCCAAGGACCAGTTCTTCCGCATGATCACCGAGTTTCCCCAGATGGCGATCGAGATCATGCGCGTCCTGGCGCTGCGCCTCGAACGGACCACCAAGGAAGCGGCCCGCGCCCGGCTGACGGCCTGACCCGGATCGTGAGCCGCCTCGACAGCTTCATCCGCCGGATGCAGGCGCAGCGCGCCTGCCTCGATTGGGCCGCGCGCGAGATCGCCGGCCTGCCCGGCGACGTCATGGAACTCGGCCTCGGCAACGGCCGCACCTACGACCATCTGCGGGAATCCCTGCCGGACCGCGCGATCTGGGTGTTCGATCGCCACATCGCCGCCCATCCCGGATGCATCCCGCCGCGCGACCGCATGGTGCTGGGCGAGGTGCTGGAGACGATGCCGGGCTTCGTCGCGGCGCATCCGCAGGGCATGGCGCTGATCCATGCCGATCTCGGCACCGGCGACGACATCGCCAACCGGTCCCTGGCGGCGGCGCTGGCGCCGCTGCTGGGCCCGGTGCTGGCGCCGGGCGGCGTGGTCGTCGCCAATATCGGCTTCGCCGGCACCGGCTGGGAGGAACTGCCCGAGCCCGACGGCGTCTCGCCCGGGCGGTACTATCTGTACCGAAAGCCCATCGGGTAAGGGCCGCTTTCGGCCACCCATCCAGGTTCGTCATCCCCGCGAAAGCGGGGATCTCGTTGCTATTCCGAGCGAGATCCCGTGTCTGCGCCGCAGCACCGCGTGCCGCAGCGCGCACGGGATGACGGCTCGGGTTTTGAAGGACCGCCCCTCAGAGACCGTTTCGAAATGCGCTGGTGTGAGTCGGCTGGTGGCAGTTTCGAGAACCGGAGCGCAGCGCACGTTTGGTGCGTGAGCACCGGAAGCGCAGAAACCGCCATCAGGCGGCCGCACCAGTAGCATTTCGAAACGGTCTCACACCTCGACGTCGACCACCACGGGCACGTGATCGCTCGGCTTCGGCTCCCAGCCGCGGGCCTCGCGCAGGGTGCGGTGGGCCTTCAGGCCGCCGGCCAAAGGCGGGGTGACCCAGATATGGTCCAGCCGCCGGCCGCGGTTCGACAGCTCCCAGTCGGCGGCGCGGTAGCTCCACCACGTGTACAGCTTCTCCTCCGGCGGCACGAAGGTGCGGGCGCTGTCGACCCAGCCCAGGGTCGACTGCATCGCCCCCAGCTTCTCGACCTCGATCGGGGTGTGGCTGACCACGTCCAAGAGCTGCTTGTGCGACCAGACGTCGTTCTCCAAGGGCGCGATGTTCAGGTCGCCGACCAGGATCATCTTCTGGTCCCGCGTGCGGTTCTGCGGCCACCAGGCCGTCATCTCGTCCAGGAACTGCAGCTTGTGGGCGAACTTCTCGTTCACCGCCGGGTCCGGGATGTCGCCGCCGGCCGGGATGTACAGGTTGTGCACCTCGACCCCGTCCGGCAGGCGGATGGCGATGTGGCGGCAATCCTCCTTGCCGCACCAGTGGCGGATCTCGTGGCTCTCGAAGGGCAGGCGCGAGATCACGGCGACGCCGTTGTAGCCCTTCATCCCGGCGATCGCGATGTGGCGGTAGCCGCGGTCGACGAAGGGCTGGTGCGGGAAGCTGTGGTCCGGGGTCTTGGTCTCCTGCAGGCAGACGATGTCGGGCGCGGCCTCGTCGATCAGGCGCAGCACCAGCTCCTGGCGCAGGCGGACGGAGTTGATGTTCCAGGTGGCGATGCGCATGGGGAGCCCTTCGGGAAACGAGGCCGCGACCCTAGAGCAGTTCCGGCCGGGAGGGAATCACCGGCTCTGCTGCGGCTCCGGCACATCCTCGCAGTCGTCGTAGCCCGGTTCGCACTCCGCCTCGTCCTCGGGCCGGATGCGGGGGTCCAGCTCGGCAGGGGCGGGGCTCGATCCGGCAGCCAGGCCCACGAAATGCTCCGCCTCGCCGGCGGCGACCCGGCCTCGCCGGGCCATGCGCCACAGCACGAAGCCGGCGAAGGCCCCGACCAGCACCGCGACATAGACGAAGAGGGCATCCGGCCCGAACCGTTCCATCGCCACCGTCGCGGCCAAGGGCCCGGCGGAGGAGCCGACCGACCACAGGATCAGCAGCGTGCCGGCCAGCGGCACGTAGTCCTGGGGCTTGGCGTGGTCGTTGGCATGGGCGACCGACAGCGGGTAGATCGCCTCCGCCATGCCGCCCCACAGCGCGAACAGCACGATCAGCAGGGTGAAGCTGCCGGGGCCGGCGGCGATGCTGCCGACCGCGGCGACGATGGTGCACAGCGACGCGCCCAGGATCACCCAGCGCCGGTCGATGCGGTCCGACAGCCAGCCCAGCGGCCATTGGCACAAGAGGCCGCCGATCTGGGTCGCGGCCATCAGCGTCGCGATCTCGGCGGTCGAGAAGCCGCGATGCACGCCCCAGACCGGGGCCACGCCCTGCAGCGTCGCCGCCACCAACCCGACCACGACGCAGCCGATCGCGCCGACCGGCGAGTTGCGGTAGGCCTTGCGCAGGATCGGCCGGATCCGGTGCGGCACGCTGGGGTGGCGCGACCGGGTCAGCGTCACCGGGATCAGCGCCAGGGTGAAGGCGGCCGAGGCCAGGACGAAGGGCAGAACGTCGCCTGTGTCGAGCACGGTCAGCAGTGCCTGGCCGGCGCCCAGCGCCAGCATCACCACGACGACGTAGCTGGTCAGGATACGGCCGCGCAGATGCCGCGGCGTCAGCTCGTTCAGCCAGCTCTCCGCCACCATGAACAGCCCGGCGGAGCAGAAGCCCATGGCCAGGCGCAGCAGGAACCAGCCGGGCAGGCCGACGGTCCAGGGCAGCGCGAGGCCGGCGAGGCAGGAGGCGGCGGCGAAGGCGGAGAAGGCGCGGATATGGCCGACCAGCCGGATCAGCCGGCCGACCACCAGGCAGCCGGCCAGGAAGCCGACGGCGCTGGCGGCGACCACCAGCCCGACCCGGTCGGCCGACAGCCCGGCCTCGGTCAGCCGGATCGGCACCAGCGTGGCGAACACGCCCTGGCCGAGCGAGACGATGGTGATGCCGGCGAGGATCGCCGCGACGGCCAGGAGCGGGCTGAGCATGGCCGAGTCTAGCCCGCCGGAGCGGGCCGCCGCCAGGGTCGCCGGAGGGCCTCGGGAAGCCGGGCGCCATGCCCGGCGCGAATGCCGCGGCGGCGGCCGGTTTTGTCGCCTTGACGGGACCCCGGAGCGTCACTAAGGTGCGCGCCGCTTGAGGTGGGGGTGGCCGCCGCCCGAAAGGGTGTCCGACGAAGTGACCCAGAACGACCAAAACCCGCCGCCGCTTTCGGATTTCGACCGTCGCCTCCAGCAGGCGAAGGCGAAGCTCCCGGGGGCGGGGCGCGAGAAGGGCGGGGATGATGGGCGCGATGTCGGCCGTGCTGGCATGGCCGCCGGCTTTCGTATCGCGGTGGAGCTGCTCGCCGCGATCGTGGTCGGCGCCGGAATCGGCTGGGGTCTCGACCAATGGCTCGGCACACGGCCCTGGTTGTTGATTCTGTTCTTCATCCTGGGTGCGGTGGCCGGCTTGATGAATGTCTACCGGACCGGCGTCGAGCTGGACCGGGCGGCGAAGGCGAAGCGGGCCGCCGACCAGGCGGAGCGCAACCGGGGCGGGAGATAAGGCGTGGCGTCGCCAACCGAGCAATTCCAGATCGAAAAGATCCTGCACGTCGACATCGGCGGCCTGGATCTCTCCTTCACCAACTCGTCGCTCTTCATGGTGATCGCCGCCGGCATCGCCTCCGCGGTGCTGTTCTTCGGCGGCAGCCGCCGAGCCCTGGTGCCGGGCCGGCTGCAATCCTTCGCGGAGATGCTGTACGAGCTCGTCGCCAACATGATCCGCGAGAATGCGGGCAAGGAGGGGATGCGATACTTCCCCTTCATCTTCACGCTCTTCATCTTCATCCTGTTCGGCAACGTGATCGGGATCATTCCCGGCACCTTCACCTTCACCAGCCACATCATCGTCACCTTCGCCCTGGCCTTCGTGGTCTTTCTGGGCGTGACGGTGATCGGCTTCGCGCGGCACGGCGCCGGCTACCTGCGGATGTTCTTCCCGCATGGCGCGCCGCTGTGGACCGCGGTGATCCTGGTGCCGGTCGAGCTGATCTCCTACCTGTCGCGGCCGATCAGCCTCTCCGTCCGTCTCTTCGCCAACATGACGGTCGGCCACGTGCTGCTGAAGGTCATCGGCGGCTTTGTCGTGGCGCTCGGCGTCGCGGGCATCATCCCCTTCGCCTTCCTGATCCCGCTGACGCTGCTCGAGCTCTTCATCGCCGTGCTGCAGGCGTACATCTTCACCATTCTCAGCTGCGTCTACCTGCACGACGCGCTGCACCTTCACTGACGGATCGCAAGCCCGCGACCGTTGCGTTCCACCAACAACCCATCCATCCAAAGGAAAAGACCATGGAACTCGTTGCTGCTGCCAAGTTCATCGGCGCGGGCCTTGCTGCGATCGGCATGATTGGCGCCGGCATCGGCGTGGGCAATGTGTGGGCCAGCTACATCGGCGCGCTCGCCCGCAACCCGGCCGCCAAGGAAGAGATCGGCGCCAGCATCTGGATCGGCTTCGCCGTGACGGAAGCCATCGCGCTGTTCGCGCTGATCGTCGCGCTGATCTCGCTGTTCGCCTGACGGTCTCGCTGCCTAACGTCATGGGCCGGCCGCAGCTCTAGAGCTCTAGCGGCCCCGGGGCCGGCCCGGCAGGGGGAGTCAGATGCCACAGTTCAATCCCGAGTGGTTCGCGTCGCAGATCTTCTGGCTCGCGATCGTCTTCATCGCGCTGTACTGGCTGCTGTCGCGCCGGCTGCTGCCGCGGCTGGCCGAGACGATCGACCAGCGCGCCGCGAAGATCGCCGGCGACCTGGAGCGTGCCGAGGCCGCGCGCGGCGAGACCGAGGCGGTCAGCCAAGCCTATGAGGCGGCGCTGGCCAAGGCCCGCGGCGAGGCCCAGGCGGCCATGGCCGCGGCGAACCAGGAGATCGCGGAGCTGACGGCGCGCCGCCAGGCCGCCTTCGCCGCCGAGCTGGCGACGCGGACCACCGAGGCCGAGGCCCGGATCGGCAAGATCCGCGCCGACCTCAAGGCCGACGCCCGCGACATCGCCACCGAGGTGGCCGGTGTCCTGGCCGCCAAGCTGACCGGTGCCACGCCGGACCAGGCCGCGGTGACCGCGGCGGTCGACGGCGCGCTGGGAGGTGCCCGATGAGCGTTCTCGACACCATCGCCAGCCACCTGTTCATCGGCGCGGCCTATGCGGCCGAAGGCGCCGAGGGCGGGGACCATGGCGGCTCCGAGACGGTCGAGCTGATCCTCGCCGCGGCGCTGCTGGTGCTCCTCATCGTGCTGGCGGTCAAGGCCCGCGCGTCCATCCTCGGCGTGCTGGACAAGCGCACCGAGAAGATCCGCGAGGATCTGGCCGAGGCGGAGCGGCTGCGCAGCGAGGCGGAGGGCCATCTCGCCCAGGCGCAGGCGCGCCAGCGCGAGGCGGCGGCCGAGGCCGCGGCGATCATCGAGCGGGCCAAGCACGATGCCCAGCGCCATCGCGAGAAGGCGGCCGTGGACATCGAGGAGGCCATGAAGCGGCGCGAGGCCATGGCGCTGGAGCGCATCGCCCAGGCCGAGGCCCAGGCGCTGGCCGAGGTGCGGTCGACCGCCGTCAACGTCGCCGTCTCGGCGGCGCGCGACCTGGTCGGCCGGCAGATCGCCGGCGACCCGGCCAAGGGCTCGGCGCTGCTCGACGAGGCGATCGCGGATCTCGGCGGCAAGCTGCACTGATCCCTGCCGCATCCTGACACGGACGGGCCCGGCTTCGACCGGGCCCTTTCGCTTTGGGCCCGCTGCCCTTATGGTCCGGGCCGATCACGTCTCCAGGCGCATCCGATGAGCACTCCCCAGGATCATATCCGCAACTTCTCGATCATCGCCCATATCGACCACGGCAAGTCGACCCTGGCGGACCGGCTGATCGAGCGGTGCGGCGGCATCGAGCAGCGCGAGATGAAGGCGCAGCTGCTGGATTCGATGGATATCGAGCGGGAGCGCGGCATCACCATCAAGGCGCAGACCGTGCGCCTGACCTATGCCGCCCGCGACGGCGAGACCTATCAGCTGAACCTGATGGACACGCCCGGCCATGTCGACTTCGCCTATGAGGTCAGTCGGTCGCTGGCCGCCTGCGAGGGCTCGCTGCTGGTGGTCGACGCCTCGCAGGGCGTCGAGGCGCAGACCCTGGCCAATGTCTACCAGGCGATCGACGCCAATCACGAGGTGGTGCCGGTCCTCAACAAGATCGACCTGCCGGCGGCCGAGCCCGACCGGGTGAAGCAGCAGATCGAGGACGTGATCGGCCTCGACGCGTCGGACGCGGTGCCGATCTCGGCCAAGACCGGCCTCGGCATCGACGACGTGCTGGAGGCGATCGTCCACCGCCTGCCGCCGCCGAAGCAGGCCGACCCGGACGCGCCGCTGAAGGCGCTGCTGATCGACAGCTGGTACGACCCCTATCTCGGCGTCGTCATCCTGGTGCGGGTGGTCGAGGGCACGCTGAAGGTCGGCCAGAAGGTCCGCTTCATGGCCACGGGCGCGGCGCGCGAGCTGGACCGCGTCGGCTACTTCACGCCGAAAGCGGTGCAGGTGCGCGAGCTCGGCCCCGGCGAGGTCGGCTTCGTCACCGCCGGCATCAAGGAGATCGTCGAGACCAAGGTCGGCGACACCATCACCGAGGACCGCCGCCCGGCCGACGCGCCGCTGCCCGGCTTCAAGCCCTCGGTCCCGGTCGTCTGGTGCGGCCTGTTCCCGACCGATTCCGGCGATTTCGAGCGGCTGCGCGATTCCTTGGGCAAGCTCGCCCTCAACGATGCCAGCTTCCATTTCGAGGCCGAGACCTCGGCGGCGCTGGGCTTCGGCTTCCGCTGCGGCTTCCTGGGCCTGCTGCATCTCGAGATCATCCAGGAGCGGCTGGAGCGGGAGTTCGACCTCGACCTGATCACCACCGCGCCGTCGGTGGTGTACAAGCTGCACCTGACCAACGGGTCGGTGATGGACCTGCACAACCCGGCCGACATGCCGGACGTGATGCAGATCGACCGGATCGAGGAGCCCTGGATCAAGGCCACGATCATGCTGCCGGACGAGTATCTCGGCGGCATCCTGCAGCTGTGCACCGAGCGGCGCGGCGAGCAGGTGGAGATGACCTATGTCGGCGGCCGGGCCATGCTGGTCTACCGCCTGCCGCTGAACGAGGTGGTGTTCGACTTCTACGACCGCCTCAAGTCGATCAGCCGCGGCTATGCCAGCTTCGACTACCAGATCGACAGCTATCGCGAGGGCGACCTGGTGAAGCTGTCGATCCTGGTGAACCAGGAGCCGGTGGACGCGTTGGCCATGATCGTCCATCGCAGCCAGGCCGACCGGCGCGGCCGGCATCTGTGCGAGCGGCTGAAGGACCTGATCCCGAAGCAGCTGTTCAAGATCGCCATCCAGGCGGCGATCGGCGGCAAGGTGATCGCCCGCGAATCGATCTCCGCCCTGCGCAAGGACGTGCTGGCCAAATGCTATGGCGGCGACGTCAGCCGCAAGCGCAAGCTGCTGGACAAGCAGAAGGAAGGCAAGAAGCGGATGCGCCAGTTCGGCGAGGTCGAGATCCCGCAGAGTGCCTTCATTGCCGCCCTGAAGATGGGGGATCAGTAGGAGCGGCCCTTTCCTCTTGCCCCAACCTGTCATTGCCGGGCTTGACCCGGCAATCCAGAAGACGTCGACGCTCTCTGGATGCCCGGGTCAAGCCCGGGCATGACAACAAGGGGAACGGCGTATCTTCCCCCGCCGATCTCTGCGACGGAACCGTTCCCCCGCCCCGCTGTTGCATTCAGGCATCCCCGCGATGCGCGCCGCAACTCCCGGGAGGGCCCCGCCATGGCGACCGAGATCGAGCCGGTGATCGTCTATGAGGAGGATGGGCGGCAGAAGCTGTTCAGCCGCGCCGACGAGCTGGTGGACTGGCTCGGGTCGCTGTTCCAGACCGTCTCCGACGACCACAGCGTCGAGCATGAGCGGGCCGGGCTGAAGCGCGAGGAGCTGCTCGGCCGCATCGATGCGCTGCTGAGGGACCTCAAGGGCGACATCGCCGCGGGCAAGCCGCGGATCAGCCTGGCCACCCGCAGCGAGGCCGCCGGCCTGGTCGCCGCCTTCCGCACCGTCCATCCGCCGACCGGCAAGCTGCCGTAGCGGTCGCCGCTCCTGATTCGTTTCCGCTGCGTTCGCGCTGCGTTTCGGTTAGCCTTCCGGGGTCGGTCCATCGCGACTCACCCGGAGACCTGCCATGCCGCTCGACCGCCGCCATTTCCTGGCCTCGGCCGTTGCCGCCGTCCCGGCGCTGCCGCTGCTCGACGCCCTGCCGCGACCCGCCCAGGCCCGGGCTGTGCCCGCCGCCGGGCCCGTGCCCGGCCTCTACCGCTTCAAGGTCGGAACCTTCGAGGTGACCAGCATCAATGACGGGATGCTGACGCTCGCGCTCGAGCAGTTTCCCGCCGCTGACCGTGCCGGGGCCGAGGCGCTGCTGCAGCGCGCCTTCCAGCCGCCCGCGGCGATCCCGACCGCGGTCAACGCCTATCTGGTCAACACCGGCGACCGGCTGGTGCTGATCGACACCGGCACCGCCACGGCGATGGGCCCTGCGCTCGGCAAGGTCGGCGCCAACCTCAAGGCTGCCGGCATCGACCCGGCGGATGTCGACCTGGTGGTGCTGACCCACATGCATCCGGACCATGCCAACGGCCTGGTCGACCCGGCCGGCGCCGCCGTGTTCGGCAAGGCCCATCTGGCGGTGGCCGAGGCGGAATACGCCTTCTGGACCGATGACGGCATCCTGTCCCAGGCCCCGGCCGGGGTGCAGCCCTTCTTCCACATGGCCCGGGCGGCGGTGAAGCCCTATGCCGGGCCGGACCGCGTCACCCGCTTCGGGAAGGAGGCCGAGATCATCCCCGGCATCCGCGTCCTGGCCGCGCCGGGCCACACCCCGGGCCACAGCATGGTCGAGGTCACGTCCGGCACGGACCGGCTGCTGATCTGGGGCGACATCGTCCACGCCGCGTCGCTGCAATTCGCCAGGCCGGACTGGGCGATCAACTTCGACACCGACCAGCAGACGGCGATCGCCAGCCGCAAGCGGGTGCTGGACCAGGTCGCGGCCGACCGCGTCCTGATCGCCGGCGCGCATCTGGCCTTTCCCGGAATCGGCCATGTCGGCCGGGCCGGCGAGGGCTACGAGTTCGTGCCCGCCTTCTGGCAGTCCTGAGGCCCGGAACGGGAGGCCGGATCGGCCGACCGATCGCACCGAGCCCCATTGCATCGTCCCGGCTGATACGCCGTGACGGCATTGGTCGCCGCCGCCCCTGGCCGCGATGATGCGGCCGCCGGAGGGGGCCGCCGCCGATCCGGATAAGGTTGCCGAGATGGATGTGATGAGGACGAAGCCGGCGCGCGCCGCGCCGGTGGTGCACCCGGACGGGCTGCCGGTGCCGCGCCGCTATGGCGCGATGCTGACCATGTCGATCGCCATCGCCATGTCGGTGCTGGACATCGCCATCGCCAACACCGCGCTCCCGACCATCGCCGCCGACCTGCAGGCCAGCCCGGCCGCCTCGGTCTGGGTGGTCAACGCCTACCAGTTGGCGCTGGTGGTCTCGCTGCTGCCGCTGGCGGCGCTGGGCGAGATCATCGGCTACCGCACCATCTATATCGGCGGGCTGGTGCTGTTCACCGTCGCCTCGGTGGTCTGCGCCATGGCCTGGTCGCTGCCCAGCCTGACAGCGGCGCGGGTGCTGCAGGGCTTCGGCGCCAGCGGCATCATGAGCGTGAACGCGGCGCTGATCCGCTTCATCTACCCGAACCGGCTGCTGGGCCGCGGCATCGGCTTCAACACGCTGATCGTCGCCATCTTCTCCGCCCTCGGCCCCACCGTCGCGGCCGGCATCCTCGCCGTCGCCTCCTGGCAGTGGCTGTTCGCGATCAACCTGCCGCTCGGCGTCGTCGCCCTGGCCGTGGCGCTGCCGACCCTGCCGCACACCAACCGGTCGGGCCATCGCTTCGACGCGGTCAGCGCCTTGCTGAACGCTGCCGCCTTCGGCCTGCTGATCATCGCCATCGGCGAGGCGGCGCATGAGGCGTCGCCGCTCGAGGTCGGGCTGGAGCTGGCGGCCGCCCTGGTCTTCGGCGGGCTGCTGCTGCGCCGTCAGGCGGCGCATCCGGCGCCGATGCTGCCGCTCGACCTGTTCCGGCGGCCGATCTTCGCCCTGTCGGCGGTCACCGCCGCCTGCTCCTTCGCCACCCAGGGCCTGGCCTTCGTGGCGCTGCCCTTCTACTTCCAGACCGTGCTGGGCCGCAGCGAGGTCGAGACCGGCCTCTTGATGACGCCCTGGCCGCTGGTGGTGGCGGTGATGGCGCCGATCGCCGGCCGTCTGTCCGACCGCTACGCCGCCGGCATGCTGGGCGGCATCGGCCTGGCCATCCTGTGCGCCGGCATGGTGCTGATGGCGCTGATGCCGGCGCAGCCCAGCGTGTTCGACATCTGCTGGCGCATGGCGCTGTGCGGCTGGGGCTTCGGCTTCTTCCAGGCGCCGAACCAGAAGGCGCT
>NZ_JANX01000083.1 GCF_000767795.1 Inquilinus limosus MP06
CGGCCCCGCCCGAGGCGCACCGCGCGCCTCGGCTGTCGCGCTACAGCCAGCGGCTGCGCGGCCTCGATACCGACGCGCTGACCCGCCGCGCCGGGCTGCGCTACAGCTTCCATTACGGCACCGTCAGCGCCGCCGACTTCCCGGCCGACATCTGGCGCAGCCTGCTGCTGCGCGAGATCCGGCGCCGCGCCGGCAAGCCCTATCTCTACGAGAACCCGCAGGGCCTGCCGGAACTGCGCGCCGCCCTGTCCGACTATCTCGGCCGGGCGCGGGCCGTGCGGGCGCGGCCGGAGCAGATCCTGATCGTCAACGGCTCGCAGCAGGCGGTCGACCTGGCGCTGCGCGTGCTGGTCGACCCCGGCGACACGGTGGTGGTCGAGGATCCGGGCTACAGCGGCGCCCGGCTGGCGGTGGAGGCGATCGGCGCCCGGCTGCTGCCGGTGCCGGTCGATGCCGACGGGCTGGATACGGCCCGGCTGCCGCCGCCCGAGGCCGCGGCGCGGCTGGCCCATGTGACGCCGGGCCATCAGTTCCCGACCGGCGGGGTGATGCCGGCGGCGCGACGCCTGGCCCTGCTGGACTGGGCCGAACGCGGCGGCACCTATGTCTTCGAGGACGACTACGACAGCGAGTACCGCTATGAGGGCCGGCCGGTGGAATCGCTGCAGGCGCTCGACCGGGCAGGCCTCGTGATCTATTCCGGCACCGTGTCCAAGGTGCTCTCGCCCGGCCTGCGCCTCGGCTACATGGTGCTGCCGCCGGAGCTGGTGGAGCCGTTCCTGCAGGCCAAGCAGCTGACCGACCGCCACACTGCCTCGCTCGACCAGGCGGTGTTCGCCCATCTCATCCGCGACGGCCATTTCGAGCGCCACATCCGCCGCACCCGCCGCCGCAACCAGCGCCGCCGCGACGCGCTGGTGGCGGCGCTGAAGACCGCCTTCGGCACAGCGGTGGCGATCGAGGGCGCGAAGGCCGGGCTGCATGTGGTGGTCCGCTTCCGCGACATCCCGGCCGCCCTGGCCGGCAGCGTCGCCGAGGCGGCGGCGCTGCGCTCGGTCGGCATCGTCCCGGCCGGGATCGGCGGGGCGGAGGCCAGCTTCCTGATGGGCTATGCGGCGCTGGAGGAGGCGGATATCCGCCAGGGCGTCGCCCTGCTGCGCGAGGTGGTGCAGTCCTTCCGCCGGGGCGGCGCGGCCTGAACCGGCTCCATCGTTTCTCATGGAATCCGAATCCACTGCCCGGAAGCCCGGCATCCTCCGGGGATGAACTGGCCCCATGAAATTGGCGGTTCGGTGGATCTTCTCCGACCACCGCCGGAAGCCTAGCATTTCCGCGAATTCTTCCGGAGATGAACCCCATGACCACGAACGGCAGCAACGGCACCCATTCCCCGCAGGCCCTGCGCCTCAAGACCGGCCTGGCCGAGATGCTCAAGGGCGGCGTCATCATGGACGTCACCGACGCGGATCAGGCCGAGATCGCCGAGCGCGCCGGAGCCGTCGCGGTGATGGCGCTGGAGCGGGTGCCGGCGCAGATCCGGGCCGAGGGCGGCGTCGCCCGCATGGCCTCGCCGGTCAAGATCCGCGAGATCATGGGTGCCGTGTCGATCCCGGTGATGGCCAAGTGCCGCATCGGCCATTTCGCCGAGGCCCAGGTGCTGCAGTCGCTCGGCGTCGACTTCATCGACGAATCCGAGGTGCTGACCCCGGCCGACGAGACGCATCACGTCGACAAGCAGGCCTTCGCCACCCCCTTCGTCTGCGGCGCCCGCAACCTGGGCGAGGCGCTGCGCCGCATCGCCGAGGGCGCGGCCATGATCCGCACCAAGGGCGAGGCCGGCACCGGCGACGTGGTCCATGCCGTGCAGCATCTGCGCCAGATCAGCCGCGACATCCGCGGCCTGACCGTGCTGCGGCCGGAGGAGCTGTACACCACCGCCAAGGAGCTGGGCGCGCCCTATGAGCTGGTGCGGCTGGTGGCCGAGACCGGCCGGCTGCCGGTGCCGAACTTCTCCGCCGGCGGCATCGCCACCCCGGCCGACGCCGCCCTGGTGCGGCAGCTGGGGGCGGAAGCGGTGTTCGTCGGCTCCGGCATCTTCATGCAGGATTCGCGGACCTTCGCCGAGCCGGAGGAGGCGGAGCGCCGCGCCCGTGCCATCGTCCGCGCCACCACCCATTACGAGGATGCGGCGATCCTGGCCGAGGCCAGCGCCGAGTGCCAGGGCGCGATGAAGGGCCTGGCGGTGTCGGCGCTGGAGCCGGCCCAGCTGCTGCAGACCCGCGGATGGTGACCGGGCAGGGCGGGGCCACCCGCACGCCGCGCATCGGCGTGCTGGCGCTGCAGGGCGATTTCGAGGCCCATGCCCGGGCGCTGGGCGAGGCCGGCGCCGAGGCGGTCCCGGTGCGCCTGCCGGCCCATCTCCAGGGCGTGGCCGGGTTGGTGATCCCGGGCGGCGAGTCGAGCGCACTGCTCAAGCTGGCGGCCCGCGACGGGATGTACGAGGCGCTCAGCGCCTTCGTCTGGACGATGCCGGTCTTCGGCACCTGCGCCGGCTGCATCCTGCTGGCCCGACGGGTGCTCCGGCCGGAGCAGAGGAGCCTCGGCGTACTCGACGTCACGGTCGAGCGCAACGCCTATGGAAGGCAGATCGATTCGGCGATCCTGGAGACGCCGACCGCGTTGCCGGGCGGTCCGCTGGAGGCGGTGTACATCCGGGCGCCGCGGATCGCCGCGATCGGCCCCGGCGTCGAGGTGCTGGCCGAGCGCGACGGCGATCCGGTGCTGGTGCGCCAGGGCCGGCTGCTGGCCGCGACATTTCATCCGGAGCTGTCGGCCGACCGGCGGGTGCATCGCCTGTTCATCGGCATCGCCGCCGAGGCCGGAAGCGGGGCCGAACGGGCGGCCTGAGAGAAATCCGGCGGGGGTTCCGAACAGGGTGTTGATTCTGTCCGGCGCTTCCGCTAGAAGACCGTTCGCTCCGCGGTCAGGGCGGCGAGCGTGCCTCGTCGTGTTTCCTGAAGGCAGGGCGGTTCCCGGAGGAGTGTAGCTCAACTGGTAGAGCGTCGGTCTCCAAAACCGAAGGTTGGGGGTTCGAAACCCTCCACTCCTGCCAAACCCGCCCCTTTTGGCGACCAGACTGACCGGCGATTTGATTGGTAGACATGGCCAAGACCAGCCCCGTCCAGTTCTTCAGGCAGGTTCGCCAGGAGACCGCCAAGGTCACCTGGCCGACACGGAAGGAGACCGCGATCACCACCGGCATGGTGTTCGTGTTCGTCATTCTCATGTCGATCTTCTTCCTGCTGGTTGACTGGGTTGCCGGCTGGGCGGTGACGTCCGTCATCGGCATGGGGAGCTGACCCATGGCGACGCGCTGGTACGTGCTGCACGTCTATTCGAATTTCGAGAAGAAGGTCGCGGAGTCGATCCGCGAGCAGGCCGAGCAGAAGGGCTTGGCCGACCATTTCGAGCAGATCGTCGTGCCGACCGAGGAGGTCGTCGAGATCCGCCGCGGCCAGAAGGTCAACACCGAGCGCAAGTTCTTCCCGGGCTACGTGCTGCTCAAGATGGAGCTGTCCGACCGGGCCTGGCATCTGGTCAAGAACACGCCGAAGGTCACCGGCTTCCTCGGGTCCGGCAACAAGCCTATCCCGATCAGCGAGACCGAGGCGATGCGGATCATGCAGCAGGTCCAGGAAGGCGTGGAGCGGCCGAAGCCGTCCATCACCTTCGAGGTCGGCGAGACGGTGCGCGTGGCCGACGGCCCCTTCACCAGCTTCAACGGCGTGGTGGAGGAGGTGGACGAGGAGCGTTCGCGGCTCAAGGTCGCGGTGTCGATCTTCGGCCGTGCGACTCCGGTGGAGCTAGAGTACACGCAGGTCGAGAAGGTTTCGTGACGATCCGCTGATCGTCGTCGGATACCCCGCGCTCCAGGGCGCGGGGGAGCGGCGCGGGAGACCCTCCCGGGAAGTCCTCCGGGGGTCGTGACCGCGCTTCCCCATCCCTCCGGTTCCGCCGGAGGGATCAGTTGTTGAGGGATATGAGATGGCAAAGAAGGTCGTAGGACAGATTAAGCTGCAGGTGCCCGCGGGCGCCGCCAACCCGTCGCCGCCGATCGGTCCGGCGCTGGGTCAGCGCGGTCTGAACATCATGGAGTTCTGCAAGGCGTTCAACGCCCAGACGCAGAACCTGGAGAAGGGGATGCCGATCCCGGTCGTGATCACGGCCTATGCGGACCGGACGTTCACCTTCGTCACCAAGACGCCGCCGAACACCTACTTCATCAAGAAGGCCGCCGGGCTCGACAAGGGCAGCCAGACGCCGGGCAAGGGCGCCACGGTCGGCAAGATCACGATGAAGCAGATCCGCGAGATCGCCGAGATCAAGATGAAGGATCTCAACGCGAACGACGTCGATGCGGCTGCCCAGATGATCAAGGGCTCCGCCCGGTCGATGGGCATCGAGGTGGTGGAGTAATCGGCATGGCGAAGGTTTCCAAGCGCATCCGCGCCGCGACCAAGGGGCTGAACCCCGAGGCGACCTACGAGCTGGCCCAGGCGGTCAAGATGCTCAAGGCCTCGGCCACGGCCAAGTTCGACGAGACCGTCGAGATCGCGATGAATCTCGGCGTCGACCCGCGTCACGCCGACCAGATGGTCCGCGGCGTCGTGCAGCTGCCGAACGGCACCGGCAAGACCGTCCGCGTCCTGGTGTTCGCGAAGGGCGACAAGGCCGAGCAGGCCCTGGCCGCCGGGGCCGACATCGTCGGCGCCGACGATCTGGCCAAGGAGATCCAGGACGGCCGCAGCGATTTCGACCGCTGCATCGCCACCCCGGACATGATGGGCCTGGTCGGCCGCCTCGGTAAGGTGCTGGGCCCCCGCGGCCTGATGCCGAACCCGAAGCTGGGCACCGTCACCCCCGACGTCGCCGGCGCGGTCAAGGCCGCCAAGGGCGGCGCGGTGGAGTTCCGGGCCGAGAAGGCGGGCATCGTCCATGCCGGCGTCGGCAAGGCCAGCTTCACGGAAGAGGCGCTGGTCGGCAACATCCGCGCCTTCGTCGAGGCGATCCAGCGCGCCAAGCCCAGCGGGGCGAAGGGCACCTATCTGAAGAAGGTGACCGTCACCTCGACCATGGGCCCGGGCTACAAGCTGGACCTGCAGAAGCTGCACGAGGGCGCCGGCGCCTAAAGGAATACGCCGCTCGCGAGAGTGGCGGACAGGGTGGGGCCTAGGCTCTGCCCGAACCTGTCCGAGACTGCAGGGGCGTCGCGAGGCGCTTAAAACCCACCTGCATAGACGGGAGTCAAACCCAATCAACGTCGGCGACCGGGCCTCGGCCCGGCCGTCGTACGGGGCTTGGACTTCTGGGACAGGAGAGCGGATCGGTACCGGATCTTCGGATCCAAGGGCCGGTCCAGTGTGGACTGGGGTTCCGGGCCGGCTTCGGCCGGGACGGAGCCCCGACAACGGAGGCGATCCGTGAACCGTACACAGAAGACCGAGAAGATCGCCGCGCTGCAGGAGTCGTTCCGGACGGCGTACACGGTCGTCGTCACCCGCCAAGGCGGGATGACGGTGGCCGAGTCGACCGATCTCCGGCGGCAAATGCTCGCGGCGGGGGCCTCGTTCCGCGTGACCAAGAACCGGCTCGCCCGCATCGCCCTTCAGGGCACCCAGTTCGAGCATCTGGCCGACCTGTTCACCGGCCCGACCGCCATTGCGTTCTCCCAGGACGCGGTCGCGGCGGCGAAGGTGGCGGTCGATTACGCCAAGAAGAACGACAAGCTGCAGATCATCGGCGGCGGGCTCGGTTCTCAGCTGCTCGATCAGAAGGGTGTCGAGGCTCTCGCTTCGCTGCCGTCGCTCGACGAGCTGCGGGCGAAGCTGGTGGGCATGATCCAGACCCCGGCGACCCGTATCGCCGGTGTTCTGCAGGCTCCGGCCGGGCAGCTCGCCCGCGTCTTCGGTGCCTATGCCAAGAAGGACGAGGCGGCATAGAGCCGCACCTGTTGAAACCGTACCCAGAAGACCCAAGTCTTAGGAGAAAGAAATGGCTGATCTCGCAAAGCTCGTCGACGATCTGTCGAGCCTGACGGTCCTCGAGGCCGCTGAGCTCTCGAAGCTGCTCGAGGAGAAGTGGGGCGTTTCCGCCGCCGCTCCGGTCGCGGTTGCCGCCGCTCCGGGCGCCGGTGCTGCCGCCGCCGCTGCTCCGGCCGAGGAGCAGACCGAGTTCAACGTCATCCTCGCGGATGCCGGCGACAAGAAGATCAACGTGATCAAGGAGGTCCGTGCGATCACCGGCCTCGGCCTCAAGGAGGCCAAGGATCTCGTCGAAGGCGCGCCGAAGCCCGTCAAGGAAGGCGTGTCGAAGGACGAGGCCGCCAAGATCAAGAAGCAGCTCGAAGAAGCCGGCGCCAAGGTCGACGTCAAGTAAGACCCGCGTGGCACTTCAAGCTGTTTTGTCACTGTAGTCCGGGCGCGGCCGATCCCTCGGGGTCGGCCGCGAACGGGCGTTTGTGTTCCGTACCTGTTCGGCATTTGTTGGAAACGAGGGGCTCACATGGCTCAGACCTTCACCGGCCGTAAGCGCGTCCGCAAGAGTTTCGGGCGGATCCCCGAGGTCGCCCAGATGCCCAACCTGATCGAGGTGCAGCGCAGCTCCTACGATCAGTTCCTGCAGATGAACGTCAAGCCGGCGGCCCGGGCCGTTGTCGGCCTGCAGGAGGTGTTCCGGTCGGTGTTCCCGATCAAGGACTTCTCTGAACGCGCCGAGCTCGATTTTGTTTCCTACGAGCTCGAGGAGCCGAAATACGACGTCGAGGAGTGCCAGCAGCGGGGCATGACCTTCGCCGCGCCGCTGAAGGTGACGCTGCGCCTGACCGTGTTCGATGTCGAGGAGGACACGGGCCTGCGCTCGATCCGCGACATCAAGGAGCAGGACGTCTACATGGGCGACATGCCGCTCATGACGGCGAACGGCACCTTCATCATCAACGGCACCGAGCGCGTCATCGTCAGCCAGATGCACCGCAGCCCGGGCGTGTTCTTCGACCATGACCGCGGCAAGACCCATTCCTCGGGCAAGTACCTGTTCGCGGCCCGCGTCATCCCCTATCGCGGCTCCTGGCTCGACTTCGAGTTCGACGCCAAGGACCACCTCTATGTCCGCATCGACCGCCGCCGCAAGCTGCCGACCACCACGCTGCTGATGGCGCTGGATTCGGCCGAGACCGCCGCCCTGCGCCAGGCGCGGGCGAAGGAAGGCCGCGGCCTGCAGCCCTATGAGGCGCAGGGCATGAGCCGCGAGGAGATCCTCGCCTGGTTCTACGACAGCGTCGAGTACAAGCGCGCCAAGGATGGCTGGAAGACCGCCTTCGACGGCGAGCGCCTGAAGGGCGTCAAGCTGACCGCCGACCTGATCGACGCCGCCTCGGGCGAGGTGGTGGCCCAGGCCGACACCAAGATGACCCCGCGCGTCATCAAAAAGCTGGCCGAGCAGGGCGTCACCGAGATCCTGGTCCCGGCCGAGGACCTGGCCGGCCGCTACCTGGCCGGCGACGTGATCGACGAGCAGACCGGCGAGGTCTTCTTCGAGGCCGGTGACGAGGTCACCCAGGCCGTCCTCGACCTGTTCGAGGAGAAGGGCTTCGACACCCTGACCGTGCTGGCCATCGACCACGTGAATGTCGGCCCGTATCTGCGCTCGACCCTGGCGATCGACCGCAACGCCTCCCGCGAGGACGCGCTGATCGACATCTACCGCGTCATGCGCCCGGGCGAGCCGCCGACGCTGGAGAGCGCCGAGGCGCTGTTCAACGGCCTGTTCTTCGACCAGGAGCGCTACGACCTCTCGGCCGTCGGCCGGGTGAAGATGAACGCGCGCCTCGGCTTCGAGACCGACGATCAGCTGCGCGTGCTGCGCAAGGACGACATCCTGTCGATCCTGAAGATCCTGGTTGACCTGAAGGACGGCCGCGGCGAGATCGACGACATCGACAATCTCGGCAACCGCCGCGTCCGCTCGGTCGGCGAGCTGATGGAGAACCAGTACCGCGTCGGCCTGCTGCGCATGGAGCGCGCGATCCGCGAGCGCATGTCGTCGGTCGATATCGACACGATCATGCCGCACGACCTGATCAACGCGAAGCCGGCGGCGGCGGCGGTGCGGGAGTTCTTCGGCTCCTCGCAGCTCAGCCAGTTCATGGACCAGACCAACCCGCTGTCCGAGATCACGCACAAGCGGCGCCTCTCGGCCCTCGGGCCGGGCGGCCTGACCCGTGAGCGCGCCGGCTTCGAGGTGCGCGACGTGCACCCGACCCATTACGGCCGGATCTGCCCGATCGAGACGCCGGAAGGCCCGAACATCGGCCTGATCAACTCGCTGGCCACCTATGCCCGGGTGAACAAGTACGGCTTCATCGAGAGCCCGTACCGCAAGATGGCGGACGGCCGCGTCACCGACGAGGTGATCTACCTCTCGGCGATGGAGGAGAGCCGCTACACCATCGCCCAGGCGAATGCCGAGCTGGACGAGGAGGGCCGCTTCGTCGGCGACCTCGTGTCGTGCCGGCAGGGCGGCGACTACATCATGTCGAAGCCGGAATCGATCGACCTGGTGGACGTGTCGCCGAAGCAGATCGTCTCGGTGGCCGCGGCGCTGATCCCGTTCCTCGAGAACGACGATGCCAACCGCGCGCTGATGGGCTCGAACATGCAGCGCCAGGCCGTGCCGCTGGTGCGCGCCGACGCGCCGCTGGTCGGCACCGGCATGGAGGGCACGGTGGCCCGGGATTCCGGCGTCACCATCGTCGCCCGCCGCGCCGGCATCATCGACACGGTGGATGCCACCCGCATCGTCGTGCGGGTGACCGACACCGAGGGCGCCGCCTCGACCGTCGACATCTACAACCTGCTGAAGTTCCAGCGCTCGAACCAGAGCACCTGCATCACCCAGCGCCCGCTGGTGCGCGTGGGCGACCGGGTGCGCAAAGGCGACATCATCGCCGACGGCCCGTCGACCGAGCTCGGCGAGCTCGCGCTCGGCCGCAATGTGCTCGTCGCCTTCATGCCCTGGAACGGCTACAACTTCGAGGACTCGATCCTCATCTCCGAGCGCATCGTCAAGGACGACGTCTTCACCTCGATCCACATCGAGGAATTCGAGGTGATGGCGCGCGACACCAAGCTCGGCCAGGAGGAAATCACCCGCGACATCCCGAATGTCGGTGAGGAGGCGCTGCGCCACCTCGACGAGGCGGGCATCGTCTACATCGGCGCCGAGGTGAAGCCGGGCGACATCCTGGTCGGCAAGGTCACGCCGAAGGGCGAGAGCCCGATGACGCCGGAGGAGAAGCTGCTCCGCGCCATCTTCGGCGAGAAGGCGTCCGACGTCCGCGACACCTCGCTGCGCCTGCCGCCGGGCGTCACCGGCACGATCGTCGAGGTGCGGGTGTTCTCGCGCCGCGGCGTCGACAAGGACGAGCGCGCTTTGGCGATCGAGCGGGCCGAGATCGAGCGGCTGGCCAAGGACCGCGACAGCGAGCGCGCGATCCTGGAGCGCAGCTTCTTCGCCCGCCTCAAGGAACTGCTGCTGGGCCAGACCTCGGTCTCCGGCCCGAAGGGCTTCCAGACCGGCGGCGAGATCGGCGAGGCGCAGCTGAAGGACTTCAGCCGCGGCCAGTGGCGCCAGATCACCATTGCCGACGAGGCGCGCATGGCCGATATCGAGGCCATGGGCCGTCACTTCGACGACCAGGTGAAGGGCCTCGAGGCGCGGTTCGACAACAAGGTCGAGAAGCTGCAGCGCGGTGACGAGCTGCCGCCCGGCGTGATGAAGATGGTCAAGATCTTCGTCGCGGTGAAGCGCAAGCTGCAGCCCGGCGACAAGATGGCCGGCCGCCACGGCAACAAGGGCGTCGTGTCCAAGATCATGCCGATCGAGGACATGCCGTACCTGGAGGACGGCACCCATGTCGACCTCGTGCTGAACCCGCTCGGCGTGCCCAGTCGCATGAATGTCGGCCAGATCCTGGAGACCCATCTCGGCTGGGCGTCGGCCGGCATCGGCCGCCAGATCAGCGAGGTCGTCGACCAGTACCAGGCCCAGGCCCGGCGCGGCGAGGACACCGCCAAGACGGTGAAGGCGCTGCAGGGCAAGCTGAAGGACGTGTACGGCGCCGGCCAGTACGACGAGGACATCCAGGACATGTCCGCGGACGAGCTGGTCGAGATGGCCGGCAACCTGCGCAAGGGCGTGCCGATGGCGACGCCGGTGTTCGACGGCGCCCGCGAGGACGACATCGTCCACATGCTGGAGAAGGCCGGTCTGGCCTCCTCGGGCCAGGTCACGCTGCATGACGGCCGCACCGGCGAGCAGTTCGCCCGCAAGGTGACCGTCGGCTACATCTACATGCTGAAGCTGCATCACCTGGTGGACGACAAGATCCACGCCCGGTCGATCGGCCCGTACAGCCTGGTCACCCAGCAGCCGCTGGGCGGCAAGGCCCAGTTCGGCGGCCAGCGCTTCGGCGAGATGGAGGTGTGGGCGCTCGAGGCCTACGGCGCCGCGTACACGCTGCAGGAGATGCTGACGGTGAAGTCGGACGACGTGTCCGGCCGCACCAAGGTCTACGAGGCGATCGTCCGCGGCGACGACAACTTCGAGGCCGGCATCCCCGAATCCTTCAACGTGCTGATGAAGGAGTTGCGGTCGCTGGGCCTCAATGTCGAGCTCGAGCAGCGCTCCTACTGATCCGTCTCCGGCGGCCGGTCCCCTTGGATCGGCCGCCGCTGAACCCCATTTTGTCCGTCCCTACCCCGGGGGAGCAGGTACATGAACGAGTTGATGAATCTCGTCGGCCAGGTCTCGACGCCGCAGAGCTTCGATCAGATCAAGATCCAGATCGCCAGCCCGGAGCGCATCCGCTCCTGGTCCTATGGCGAGATCAAGAAGCCGGAGACGATCAACTACCGGACCTTTAAGCCGGAGCGCGACGGCCTGTTCTGCGCCCGGATCTTCGGTCCGATCAAGGACTACGAGTGCTTGTGCGGCAAGTACAAGCGCATGAAGTACCGCGGCATCATCTGCGAGAAGTGCGGCGTCGAGGTCACGCTGTCGAAGGTCCGGCGCGAGCGCATGGGCCATATCGAGCTGGCCTCGCCGGTCGCCCACATCTGGTTCCTGAAGTCGCTGCCGTCGCGCATCGGCCTGATGGTCGACATGACGCTGAAGGATCTCGAGAAGGTCCTGTACTTCGAGAGCTTCGTGGTGGTCGAGCCCGGCCTGACCGCGCTGAAGAAGAACCAGCTCCTCACCGAGGACGAGTATCTTCGCGCCCAGGACGAGTATGGCGAGGATGCGTTCACCGCCAAGATCGGCGCCGAGGCGCTGAAGGGCATGCTCTCGGGCATCGACCTGGCGGAGGAGCGCGTCAAGGTCCGTGAGGAGCTGCGCGAGACCGGCTCCGAGGCCAAGCGCAAGAAGCTGGTCAAGCGGCTGAAGCTGATCGACGCCTTCCTGGAATCCGGCTCGCATCCGGAGTGGATGGTGCTCGACGTCGTTCCGGTGATCCCGCCGGAGCTGCGCCCGCTCGTCCCGCTGGACGGCGGCCGCTTCGCCACGTCGGACCTGAACGACCTGTACCGCCGCGTCATCAACCGCAACAACCGCCTGAAGCGGCTGATCGAGCTGCGCGCGCCCGACATCATCGTGCGCAACGAGAAGCGCATGCTGCAGGAGGCGGTCGACGCGCTGTTCGACAACGGCCGCCGCGGCCGCGTCATCACCGGCGCCAACAAGCGCCCGCTGAAGTCGATCAGCGACATGCTGAAGGGCAAGCAGGGCCGGTTCCGCCAGAACCTGCTCGGCAAGCGCGTCGACTATTCGGGCCGTTCGGTCATCGTCGTCGGGCCGGAGCTGAAGCTCCACCAGTGCGGCCTGCCGAAGAAGATGGCGCTCGAGCTGTTCAAGCCGTTCATCTACCACAAGCTCGAGCTGTACGGCATGGCGTCCACCATCAAGGCCGCGAAGCGGATGGTGGAGAAGGAGCGGCCGGAGGTCTGGGACATCCTCGAGGAGGTCATCCGCGAGCACCCGGTCCTCTTGAACCGCGCCCCGACGCTGCACCGCCTGGGCATCCAGGCGTTCGAGCCGACCCTGATCGAGGGCAAGGCGATCCAGCTGCACCCGCTGGTCTGCACCGCCTTCAACGCTGATTTCGACGGCGACCAGATGGCCGTGCACGTGCCGCTCGCGCTCGAGGCCCAGCTCGAGGCCCGCGTGCTGATGATGTCGACCAACAACATCCTCAGCCCGGCCAACGGCAAGCCGATCATCGTGCCGTCGCAGGACATCGTCCTCGGCATCTACTACCTGTCGATGGAGCGCAACGACCGGCTCGGCCCGGCGCTGTCGATCGACGGGATCGAGGCGCTGACCGCGGCGATCGCGAATGACGACATCATCCTGCAGAACCCGGCCAAGCCGGCGGAGGCGGTTGACGCCTCCGACGTCAAGGCGGTGTTCGAGAAGCTGAAGTCGGGCAAGCTGACCGCCCACCAGGTGCCCCGTTTCGCCTCGATCGGCGAGATGGAGCAGGCGATGGCGGCCGGCGTGATCGGCATGCACAGCCGGATCAAGACCCGGTTCAAGACGGTCGACGAGAACGGCCAGGAGATCATCCAGCGCGTCACCACGACGCCGGGCCGGATGCTCTTGTCCGAGATCCTGCCGCGGCACCCGGCGGTGCCGTTCAGCCAGGTCAACCGGCTGCTGACCAAGAAGGACGTCACCAACGTCATCGACACTGTCTACCGCCACTGCGGCCAGAAGGAGACGGTGATCTTCTGCGACCGGCTGATGGGCCTGGGCTTCGCCCATGCCTGCCGCGCCGGCATCTCCTTCGGCAAGGACGACATGGTCATCCCGAAGGCCAAGGAGAAGCTGATCTCCAAGGCCTCCGAGCTGGTGAAGGAGTACGAGAACCAGTATCTCGACGGCCTGATCACCCGCGGCGAGAAGTACAACAAGGTGGTCGACGTGTGGTCGAACACCACCGACGAGGTGGCGCGTGAGATGATGGCCGAGATCCAGGCCACCCTCACCGACCCGAGCCGGCAGGTGAACTCGGTCTACATGATGGCGCATTCCGGCGCCCGCGGTTCGGCGGCGCAGATCCGCCAGCTGGCCGGCATGCGCGGCCTGATGGCGAAGCCGGACGGCTCGATCATCGAGACGCCGATCATCTCGAACTTCAAGGAAGGCCTGACCGTTCTCGAGTACTTCAACTCGACGCACGGCGCCCGCAAGGGCCTGGCCGATACCGCCCTGAAGACCGCGAACTCCGGCTACCTCACCCGCCGCCTGGTCGACGTTGCCCAGGATTGCGTGGTGATCGAGGAGGATTGCGGCACCAAGAACGGCATCACCACCGGCGCCGTGATCGACGGCGGCGAGGTGATCGTGCCGCTGGGCGAGCGCATCCTCGGCCGCTGCGCCGGCGAGGAGGTGCTGCACCCGCTGACCGGCGAGGTCGTGGTCAAGCAGGGCGAGCTGATCGACGAGGCGCTGGTCGAGGCGGTCGAGGTGGCCGGCATCGACCGGGTGCTGATCCGGTCGGCCCTGACCTGCGAGACCAAGGGCGGCATCTGCGGCAAGTGCTACGGCCGCGACCTGGCCCGTGGCACCACGGTGAACATCGGCGAGGCCGTCGGCGTCATCGCGGCGCAGTCGATCGGCGAGCCGGGCACCCAGCTGACGATGCGGACGTTCCACATCGGCGGCGCGGCCCAGCGCGGTGCGGAGCAGTCGGCGATCGAGGCGGCGTTCGACGCCAAGGTCCAGATCAAGAACCGCAACGTGGTGAAGAACGGCCAGGGCGTCCTGGTGGTGATGAGCCGGAACTGCGAGCTGCAGCTGGTCGATGCGCAGGGCCGCGAGAAGGCGCGCCACCGCCTGCCCTACGGCGCCAAGCTGCTGGTCGATGACGGCGAGAAGATCGAGCGCGGCCGCAAGATGGCCGAGTGGGATCCGTACACCATGCCGATCATCACCGAGAAGGCGGGCACGGCGACCTATATGGACCTGGTCGAAGGCGTCTCGATGCGCGAGGTCGTCGACGAGCAGACCGGCATCTCGGCCAAGGTGGTGGTCGACTGGCGGCAGCAGCCGCGCGGCGACCAGCTGAAGCCCCGCATCGTCCTGCGCGACGAGAAGGGCGAGGTCATCCGCCTGCCGAACGGCCTGGAGGCGCGCTACTTCCTCTCGGTCGACGCCATCCTGCAGGTCGAGAACGGCGCGCAGGTGCAGGCCGGCGACGTGCTGGCCCGTATCCCGCGCGAAGGCTCGAAGACGCGTGACATCACCGGTGGTCTGCCGCGCGTTGCCGAGCTGTTCGAGGCCCGCAAGCCGAAGGACTACGCCATCATCTCGGACCTCGATGGCCGGGTCGAGTTCGGCAAGGACTACAAGACCAAGCGGCGCATCGTCGTGCGGAACGAGGAGTCGGGCGACGAGCGCGAGTACCTCATCCCGAAGGGCAAGCACATCTCGGTGCAGGAAGGCGACTACGTCCTCAAGGGCGACCAGTTGCTGGACGGCAACCCGGTGCCGCACGACATCCTGTCGGTCCTCGGCGTCGAGGCGCTGGCGGACTACCTGGTCAATGAGATCCAGGACGTCTACCGGCTGCAGGGCGTGAAGATCAACGACAAGCACATCGAGGTGATCGTTCGCCAGATGCTGCAGAAGGTCGAGATCACCGAGGTGGGCGACACCACCCTGCTGATCGGCGACCAGATCGACCGCGAGGACTTCGAGGAAGAGAACGAGAAGACGATCCGCGAGAATCTGCGGCCGGCCAAGGGCGTTTCGGTGCTCCAGGGCATCACCAAGGCCTCGCTGCAGACCAAGTCGTTCATCTCGGCGGCCTCGTTCCAGGAGACCACCCGCGTCCTCACCGAGGCGGCGGTCTCCGGCAAGGTCGACGACCTGGCCGGCCTCAAGGAGAACGTCATCGTCGGCCGCCTGATCCCGGCCGGCACCGGCTCGGTGGTCAACCGCCTGCGGCAGATCGCCGGCGAGCGCGACCGCCAGGCCCGGCTGCAGCACGAGGAGCAGGACGGCGAGCCGGCCCTGCCCTCGGGCGAGGCGGCGGCCTGATCCGGGCCTAGCTCCGACCCAACCCCCTCCGGCTCGCCGGAGGGGGTTTTTCTTTGCCTGGATACCGGGCGGCGGCTAGTCGCAGCGCATCAGCTCGACCAGCGGCTCGCGATAGGGCGAGACCCATTGCTGGGCGAGGTAGGCGTAGCCGTCGGGCCAGAGCTCACGAGCGAAGCCGCAATCCTCCATCAGCCGCGACCGGACCTCTGCTTTCCAGAAGCGGAAGCACCGCTCGGGCGGGATCCGGTCGACCACCTCGTGGAAAACGTCGGTGATCCACAGATGGATGCCATCGGGCTGATCCCGCAGCAGGCGCTTCAGATCTTCCGGTGGTAGCTGGCCCCCGATCCGTTCTGGTGTTTCGACTCCCAGGTCGCGGCAAGCGTCCTCGATGGTCTGGCGCATGGCCTCATTCCCCCTCGGCCGGTGACGATAGCGCTGGCCCAGCTGTGGGGCCATCTCCCTCCTTTGCTGTAATGCCCGGGCTTGACTCACGGCTGTCCGATTAAGGAAATATCGCAACCGAAGCGTGTTTATCTCAGGTTCCTATTCTACTTTATTGTCATCCTCGGGCTTGACCCGAGGATCCAGGGGCTTTCAGGGCAGTTCTCGGTGGCCCCTGGATTGCCGGGTCAAGCCCGGCAATGACAAAGGGAGAGCGGCAAGTCATGCGCGTGCTGTTCAGCTTTGCCGGCGGCAGCGGGCACTTCCTGCCGCTGGTGCCGCTCGCCCGGGCGGTGCGGGCGGCCGGGCACGAGATCGCCTTCGCCGGCCAGCCGGCGATGATCGCGGCGGTCGAGGCCGCCGGCTTTGCCGCCTTCGCCACCGGCGGCGAGACGCTGCGCACCGACCCGGTCCGCACGCCGCTGCTCACCTATGATGCGACCCAGGAGGACCGGGCGGTTCGCGACGGCTTCGCCGGCCGGACGGCGCGGGCCCGCGCCGCCGCCCTCCTGGAT